>NZ_JARHUH010000010.1:0-176438 GCF_029222945.1 Paenirhodobacter sp. CAU 1674
TGCAAGCCCGCACCCTCTGGGTGATCCATGAAACGCGCCCCTCGCAGCCTTCAACACCATGTTTTATATAGGAAATATAATGGTCAGGACAGCGAAATCAGCGCCTTACTTGGGAAATGTGGGATTACACCCGCCGAACGTCCGAAGGCGGGCTTGTGATGTTCCGCGTGGACATCACCGATCTGCGGCATCATCAACAGCGGCTGGAAGCCTCGAACGCGGAACTGCGTGCGGCCCTGACCGAGCGCGATGCAGCCGAAAGCCGGTTCCGCAATGTCGCCGATATCAGTTCGGAATGGTTCTGGGAGCAGGACGAAAACATGCACCTGACCTATTTTTCCGAAGGGTTCGCGCGCATCATGGGGCGCGATCCTGCCGATTTCATCGGGCGGCTGTCCCCCGATCTGATGCTCCCCGACAGTTCCGATCCGCATTCCAGAAAAGGAACCAGCCTGCATGCGAAGATGCAGGCCCACGAGCCGTTCTCGAATGTCATCTACAACTACAAGTTCCACGACGACAAGGAGAGCTGGATCCGCACCAACGGCAAGCCGGTCTTCGACAAGGACGGCACCTTCCGCGGCTATATCGGCACGGCCGAGGATGTCACGCTGTTCTACGCGGCCCTGCGCGAGGCCGAACAGGCCGACGAGGCCAAGACCCAGTTCCTGAACGTCATCAGTCACGAGTTGCGCACGCCGCTGACGTCGGTCCTTGGGTTCAACAGCTTTGTCGCCAATGCCGTGAAGTTGCCCTCCTACGCGGCGCTGCGTCAGGCGCTGGTCGCCGGGGAAACCACCGAAATCACCCGGTGTTTCGAGGCTTTCCTGGCCGACATCACCGGCTTTGCGAACCGGATTCGCAGTGCCGGGGTTCAGTTGCAGTCGCTGATCGACGACATGCTCGATCTGGCGCGGATCGAGGCCAATACGATGCGACTCGACCTGACCCGTGTCGACAGCCAACGCGTCGTCACCTCGGTGGTCGAGCAGATGCAGGCGCTTGCCGCCGAGAAAGCGCTGGAACTGCGGATGAATGTGAGCGACCTGCCGGTGCTGGCCGATGAAATCAGGTTCCGGCAAATCCTGACCAACCTTCTGGGCAATGCGGTCAAATTCACCGATCAGGGCAGCATCACGATTGAAAACGAACGCCAGGGCGATCTGGTGGTGTTTCGCGTTCAGGACACCGGATCGGGCATCGCGCCCGACAGATTGCCGATCATCTTCGATCGTTTCGCGCAGGCCGAGACGGGCACCGGGACCACGCGCAAAAACCCGGGCGTCGGTCTGGGTCTGGCGATCTGCAAGGATCTGGTGCGGCTGCAGAACGGCTGGATCAAGGCGGAAAGCACGCTGGGCGAGGGGGCCACGCTGACTTTCGCACTGCCCGTCGCGCCTGACGCATGAGTGCGCTGCCTGCAAAGTGGACGTACAGACAGAGGCCCGGGGCAACCCCGGGCCTTTTTCATATTTTTGGCCAAGTTTGACCTTATTCAGGAACGAATTTTTAACCATACAATGCAATATGAAGTAACGGTATGATGCCAAGACCGCGCCGGACAACAAGTTCCGGGATGCGATTCTGGCTGATGCTTTTTGTTGGTGAGGTCTTGATCGCGATGGATCCGTTATCGTTTCTGACACTCGGTTTGGCTTTTGGGAGCGGATCTGTCATCGCAATGGCGTCGTTCTATGGGGTGAAACACCGGGGCTATGTGCGCTCTTGCCAAACCTCGGATACGCGGGTGTTTCCGGCGGATATGATAGGCCCGATTGGCGTGCCTCCGGTTCTGTCGGCCGGAAGCATGACGGGCCATGACGCCCGCAGTCAGATCGTGACCGCCGTTTTCGACCAGATTTCCGATGTGGTTTTCATGATCGAGGCCGATACCGGCAAGCTGTGCTACATGAATGAATACGCGTTGCGCATGCAGGGCTGGTCGCGGGCGGCGGTCGGGCACAAGACGCTGATGGACACCAGCTACAACCCCGAAAAATGTATGGTCGATGTGCTGCTGGACACCGTTCTGGCCGAGGGCAAGGCGTCTTTCACCCTGCATTCGGATGCCAGCGGCAAGACCTGCAATGCGCAGTGCTATGCGATCGCGTCGCCTGACGGGAAGCAGCGCGTGCTGCTGATCGTGCGCGATATCTCGCAGCAGACGGATGGCGAGCGTGCGCGCAAGGAGCTGCTGTCGGTAATCACGCACGAGCTGCGCACGCCGCTCACCAGCATCAAGGGCGCGCTGGAATTGCTGAAAGGCGGGGCGACGGGCGCCTTGTCGGATCAGGCCAGCTCTCTGGTGACGATTGCAACCGCGAACAGCGAACGGATGCTGGGTCTGATCCGGGACATCCTGGAAATGGAAGAGATCAATCAGGCCGGGTTCGAGATCACCCCCGAACACCTGAATCTGAGCGCGCTGGTGCAGTCGACGCTGGAGGCGCACAGCGGCTATGGCGCACATCTGGCTGTCAGTTTCGCGGATGCGGGCACCGAGCCCGACCTGTTCACGATGACCGACCCGCGGCGTGTGTCGCAAGTGCTGTCGAACCTGCTGTCGAATGCGGCAAAGGTCACCGAGCGCGGCGGCACGGTCGAGCTTTGGGCGCGCCGCGAAGGGGCCGAGGCCGCAATCTATGTGCGCGATTATGGCCCGGGTATTCCCGAAGCTCTGCGCGACAAGCTGTTCGAACGGTTCGCGAAATCGTCAGAACCCAACCGCTCTCAGGTGAGCGGGTCAGGCCTTGGCCTGAGCATCGTGAAAACCCTTGTGGCCAAGCTTGGCGGCACGATCAGTTTCACGACCGAAAGCGGCGTGGGCACGACGTTCCGCATCACCTTGCCGTTGTCCGCAGCCTGAGCACGGGCTTCCGGCGGCGCCCGGCCGGGATGGCTCACCCCGGCCTGTCTTCGGCCTTTCGTCCCCTCAAGAAAAGAGATCCGTGATGAGGCCGCCACCGGCAAGGCGACCGACCGGCAAGGCCACCGACGGGGCTTGTGCAGGAAATTTTCGTGACGGGAACGGTGCGGGCCGACAAGGCCGCCGCGCCTTCGGCGCCGCGGCTCCGGCCGGCAGGGTGCGAAAACACGGTGGGAATATTTTGATCTGTGGTGAAGCGTATCCCGGCCCGCGTCAGGCGAGGACGGCGTCTTCCATCTGATCCATCAGATCTTCCAGCGCTTCGGCCAGCCCGACCTGCAGGGCGCTGTTTTCAAGCTCCGACAGGATCGCGCGCAGTCGCAGGTCAAGGTCCGCAGCACATCTGCCAAGCTCGGCAAAGCCAACCGTCATGGCCAGCCCATGGAGTTTGTGGACAATGAACGACAGGCGCTCAAGCGCAGCAGGGGCCTTGAGCGGATCGCGGAGTTCGGATTGCAGGGCCTCGATTTCCAGGATCGAAGGGACAAGCCGCGACATGAACTGTTTCTTCACGTCGGCCAGGGCCTGCACCAAGGCCTCGGGCATCACCATGCGGGTGTCAATCTCGCCCATCACGCACTCCCTTTACCGTCACGCCACTTGTCTCAGCCGAAGGAGGAATGCAGCAGATCGACACCGTAACGCGACGTTTGCGTCGCGTTGGCCCGGTCGATCGCACGCGCGACCAGTTTCTTCGGATCGGTCTCGAACATCGAGCTTTGCACCAGCTCGCCGACCGACAGGCCCAGATTCATCGGCAGACCGCCTTCGACCGTCAAGCCGAAATCGGCCAGTGTCGCGCTCAGCGCGATTTCCAGGTCTTCCTGCGAAATGCGGCTGACCCGCGGCACGATCGCCACGAAGCTGCCGTTGCCGTAATAGGAAATCATCGCGTCATGCGACCGAAGGTTCTCGAAGATCGCTTCGGCGACATCGGTCAGGATGCTCTGGAATTCGGCGGGGGTGGAGCGCGCATAGAGGCTTTCGACCTTGCGGATCTGAAAGCCGATGGCGCCCAGCATGAAGCGCCGCCCGCGGCTCAGCCGGTGCAGGTAGTTCTCCATCGCCAGCGCATTGATGACGCGCGGCACGTCGTAGATCGTGATCGGGTCGCCCAGATCAAAGGCCGGAACCCGGCTCGCGGCGCTTGCATCCAGTTCGGTGCGCAGCACTTCGGCCAGATTGCGCGTCTCGTCCGCCAGTTTCTGCTCGTTGTAGAGCATTTGCGAAACGCGCAGCCGCGCGCCCAGTTCGATGACGTCGATCGGTTTGTTGATGTAATCGGTGGCGCCCGCAATGAAAGAGGCGTCGATCGAGGCCTTTTCCGTCACCGAGGTCAGCATCGTGATCGGCACGCGGCGGTATTGCGGAATCTCGCGGATATGGCGGCACAGTTCGATCCCGTCCATGCCGGGCATCAGGATGTCGAGATAGATGGTCGAGAAAGACAGATCCTTGCGTTCGATCAGCTGCATCGCCTCGTCGGCGTTCAGCGCGAAATGCACGTCGCTATAGCCCAGAGACGCAAGAACGCCTTCCATCAGGCGCAGGATGATCGGGTCATCGTCAACCACAAGAAGAGTCATCATCCATCTCCGGAATTCGCTAAACTCAAACGCTCGGGCGCCATCTCAATTCGGATGAGAGTGCCGTCCTACAACTCAACCTTAGGGTCACAATCGTTTGAGAATAGGGCGAATTTAAGGCGTGATTAGGGAAAGGTTAACCCTTGGGACGCATGTCGAGAGCATAGCCTGCCCGCCGCGTTGCCCGGCGGGCACAATCGCGATTATACGCCAAAATCGCAGAAAACAAATTGCGTTTTTGCGGTTTTTGTCGCCACATGCGTGCATGAAAGAACTCCATAGTATCGTGCATGTCGAAGACGACCCGGACATCCGGCAAATTGCCCGGATGTCGCTGGAACTTGTGGGTGGCTTCGAGGTCATGCAATTCGAAAGCGGTCCCAAGGTCATCGAGCAGGCGCCTACGCTAAAGCCCGACATGGTGTTGCTGGATGTGATGATGCCGGGGATGGATGGCGAGGAAACCTATGCCCGCCTGCGTCAGATCGACAGTTTCGCGACCGTCCCGATCATCTTCCTGACCGCAAAGGCCTCGCGCGCCGATTTCGACCGGTTGCGGGAACTGGGTGCGGCCGAGGTCATCTTGAAACCCTTCGACCCGATGGCGCTGCCCGAGCAGGTCAAAGAGATCTGGGCGCGCGTCGCGGTGTGATCCGCGCGCATGACTGCGCCCGGTTGACCTTTGCGCGCGGCCCCGCTAGCGGAAGGCATGGCACGCGCACCCCTTCTTCAGCTTTCCGACATCTCCCTCACCTTCGGGGGCACGCCCCTGTTCGACGGGCTCGACCTGAACGTTCAGCCGGGCGACCGGGTGGCGCTGGTCGGGCGCAATGGTTCGGGCAAATCCACCCTGATGAAGGTGATGGCCGGGCTGATCGAGCCCGACCGCGGCACCCGCATCGTGCCGAGCGGCACGCGCGTGGGCTATATGGAGCAGGAACCCGATCTGTCGGCCTTTGAAACGCTGGGCGATTTTGCCGCCTCGGCCCTGGCCGAGGATGAGAAATACCGCGTCGAGATGGTGGCCGAGGGCCTCAAGTTCCGCCCCGATGCGCCGGTGGCCACCGCCTCGGGCGGCGAGCGGCGGCGCGCGGCGCTGGCGAAACTGCTGGCAGAGGCGCCCGAACTGATGCTGCTGGACGAGCCGACCAACCATCTGGACATTCAGGCCATCGGCTGGCTAGAACAGGAACTGCGGGACACCCGCACCGCCTATGTGCTGATCTCGCATGACCGCGCGTTTTTGCGGCATCTGACCCGCGCGACGCTCTGGATCGACCGCGGCCAGGTGCGGCGGCTGGAGCGCGGGTTCGAGGGATTCGAGGACTGGCGCGAACAGGTCTGGGCCGAGGAAGACGAGGCTCGCCACAAGCTCGACCGCAAGATCAAGGCCGAGGCGAAATGGGCGGTCGAGGGGATCTCGGCGCGGCGCAAGCGTAACCAGGGCCGGGTGCGCGCGCTGCAGGCGCTGCGCGCCGAACGTGCCGGCCAGATCCGCCGGCAGGGCACCGCCGCGATGGAACTGGACAGCGGCACCACCTCGGGCAAGCGGGTGATCGAGGCCACCGGGCTGGAAAAACGCTTTGGCGACAAGGTGATCGTGTCGAATTTCGATCTGCGCGTGCTGCGCGGCGACCGGGTGGCCTTTGTCGGCCCCAATGGCGTGGGCAAGACCACGCTGCTGAAAATGCTGACCGGCGAGATCGCCCCCGATGCGGGCACGGTCAAGCTCGGCACCAATCTGGAAATGGCGGTCTTCGATCAGGCCCGCGCCACGCTCGATTTCAACATGACGCTGTGGGACGGGCTGGTGAACGATCCCGACATGCGGGTCTCGGGGCGCTCCGATCAGGTGATGGTGCGCGGCACGCCCAAGCACGTTGTGGCCTATCTCAAGGATTTCCTGTTCGACGAGACGCAGGCCCGTGCGCCGATCGGCTCGCTCTCGGGCGGCGAGCGCGCGCGGCTCTTGCTGGCACGGATCATGGCCAAGCCCTCGAACCTGCTGATTCTGGACGAGCCGACCAACGATCTGGATGTCGAAACGCTGGATCTGCTGCAGGATATTCTGGGCGAGTATGACGGCACCGTTCTGCTGGTCAGCCACGATCGCGATTTCATCGACCGTGTGGCCACGACCACCATCGCGATGGAAGGCGACGGGCGCGCGACTGTCTATGCCGGCGGCTGGAGCGATTATCAGGCGCAGCGCGCGCTGAGTGCGGCCGAGGTTGCAAAACCCGCCGACAAACCCGCCCCGAAAAAGCCGGAGCCCGCGCCCGAACCCCCGAAAGAATCCCCGAAGAAATCGGGTCTCAGCTTCACCGAGAAGCACCGGCTCGACGCGCTGCCGGGGATCATCGAGAAGCTGGAATTCGAGATCGGTAAACTGACCGAACTTCTGGCCGACCCGGACCTGTTCACCCGCGAGCCAGTGAAATTCCAGAAAGCCACCGCCATGCTTGTCGAACGGCAGGACAGCCTCGCACGGGCCGAAGAGGAATGGCTGACGCTCGAAGAAAAGGCGGCGGGCTGAGCGCCTGCACCGGCCTGCGCCTCCGGCGGGAGTACTTTTGCCAAAAAGAAAGTGACGCTGCGTAACTGCCGCGTTGGCTTTACCCTTTCACCTGGGTCCAAATATCCTGCGGGGGTCCGGGGGCGCAAAGCCCCCGGCTATGGGAGGAATTCATGCATCAGCCGCAGGGCGGCCCGCTGAGCGGGCTGCGTATCGTCGAGATTTCGGGCCTTGGTCCCACACCGTTTACCGCGCAGCTGTTTGCCGACATGGGCGCGCAGGTGATCCGTATTGCACGGCCGGGGTCGGGTGGCGCGGAAAACCATGTGCTGGGGATGGCCAACGATCCGCTGGACCGGGGCCGCGACGTGCTGGAACTGGATCTGAAGGCGCCCGGCGATGTGGCGGTGCTGCGCGCGCTGGTGGCCCGCGCCGATGCGCTGATCGAGGGCATGCGCCCGGGCGTGATGGAACGGCTGGGCCTCGGTCCCGCCGATTTCCCGGAAAACCCCGCACTGGTCTATGGCCGGATGACTGGTTGGGGGCAGAGCGGCCCTTGGGCGCATACTGCGGGCCACGACATCAACTATATCGCGCTCTCAGGCGCGCTCGGCAGTATCGGGACGCCCGAGACACCGGTGATCCCGCTCAATCTGGTCGGCGATTTCGGTGGCGGGGCGATGTATCTGGCCTTCGGGATGATGGCGGCGCTGTTTCATGCGCGCGCGACCGGGCAGGGGCAGGTGGTGGACGCGGCGATTGCCGACGGCGTGGCGCATCTGATGGGGATGATCCAGGGCATGGCCGAGCAGGGGCTGTGGTCCGCCCCGCGCGGCGGCAATCTGATCGACGGCGGCGTGCCGTGGTATGGCACCTATGCCTGCGCTTGTGGCGGTCATATGGCGATCGGTCCTCTCGAGCCGAAATTCTGGGCCGAGTTTCAGCGCCTGATGGGGTTTGCCCCCGGCACCTTGCCCGACCGCGCGGACCGCGCCAACTGGCCCGCGCTGCGCGCCACCCTGGCCGCGCGGTTCGCCGAAAAGACCCGTGACGACTGGGCCGCCATCTTCGACGGCACCGACGCCTGCGCGACCCCGGTGCTGAGCATGGCCGAGGCCGCAGCGCATCCGCATAACGTCGCGCGTGGCACCCATCTGCGCCACGAAGGCATGATGCAGCCTGCGCCCGCGCCGAAACTCTCGGCCACGCCGGGGGCGATCGGGGCAGGATCGACCCTGACCCGGATCACCCCGGCCGAGGCGCTGGCACGGTGGGGCGCCTGAACGGCGCCCCTGTGCATGCGGGATTTCAGCGGTTGTCGGGTTGCGCCCGCACCGCCATCCGCCCCCGATATGAGATCGTGTAGGGCGCGCCCGCGCGGCTTTCGATGAAGCCGCGGGTTCGCAATCGGCGGAACAGGCGCAGGGTGCAATCGCTCAGGATCATGCCGTCACGGGTGACGCAGATCACGTCGGTGATCTTGCCATCCTGCCGGAAATGGCGAATCCGCCCACCTTGCGCCAGCGCGTGCAGCACGCGCTGTTCGTGTTTCGAGATATTCATGGGGTAGCTCTTGATATGGAATCGACACATGGCCCCACGCCGCGTTTGCGGTGGGGCGAAGGTGTCCGGGGTCATCCCGGCTCACCGCGTGCAGACAAGCTCCAGCATCAAGGCTCCGTTTCAGGCCGGGCAGGGGCCCGGGCTTGTGTGCAATCTAGGCAGGCAAGCTCATATGTGCAAGATCTGGCGCAGATGTGCTGCCGTGCCGCTGCAAGATGCTTGACACGCAGGCGCCAATCCCCGATAAGCCGCGAACTTGGCGGGGAGTCTCACTTCCGGCCAAGGTATTTTTGCAATCTCGCCCCGCACGGGGCGCGCTGTCCGAGGCGGGGAAACCCGGCAACCCAGATGGGGCCACAGGGCGCGGCTGACACGAAGGAAAGACGCATGTTCGCGGTCCTCAAAACGGGCGGCAAGCAATACAAGGTTCAGGCGGGCGATGTGCTGCGCGTCGAACTGATTGCTGCTGTTGCTGGCGACAAAGTCCAGTTCAATGAAATTCTGATGGTTGGCGGCGACAAGCTCACCGTCGGCGCGCCGCTGGTTGAAGGCGCCGCCGTGGTGGCCGAGGTCATCGACAACATCAAGGCCGACAAGGTCATCACCTATCACAAACGTCGCCGGAAACATTCGTCGCAGCGGACCCGTGGCCACCGTCAAAAACTGACGCTGGTGCGCGTGACCGAGGTTCTCGCCTCGGGCGCGGCCGCTTCGGGCGTCAAGGAAGCCGTTGGCACCGCCTCGGCGCGTCGCGTGGCTCACAACGCCACCGCAGCTCAGGAGTAATCCCTCATGGCACACAAAAAAGCAGGCGGTTCTTCGCGTAACGGCCGCGACTCGGCTGGTCGTCGTCTTGGCGTGAAACTCTATGGCGGTCAGGCTGCGGCCCCCGGCAATATCATCGTGCGTCAGCGCGGGACCACCTGGTACCCGGGCGAAGGCGTGATGATGGGCCGTGACCACACCATCTTCGCCGTCGTCGATGGCAAGGTTACCTTCAAGAAGGGCCTCAAGGGGCGCACCTTCATTTCGGTCCTCCCGGTTGCGGAGGCGGCCGAATAAGCCGGACCAGACCCGAATGACATATGGGGGGATCGGCGACACCGCCGGTCCCCCTTCTCTTTTCGGGCCCGCGGGGAGGCGGACCGTCACAGAGACAACGATTTTTCAAGGGGTCAGGGTTAAAGCAGTCATCAGCCTGCCCTAATTTACAGGTATGGCCGGAAGGCCAGCGTTTCGAGGAGGAGCGCCATGCTTCAGGAATTCATCGCCACCCAACCCGTCATCGCAGCGGACCGTTTCATTCTGCGCCCGCTGCGCAAATCCGATGCCGGGCTGATCGCCATGTATACCGGCGACAAGCGGGTGGCGACCGGCACCCGTGCGATCCCGCATCCGCTGCCCCCGGGCGCGGCCGAGGCATATGTCGCCCGTGCGATGGCCGAAAACCGCAGTGAAGATGTCTGGGCGCTCGATGGGTCGGATCATGGCCTGGCAGAAGTTCTGGGCGTGGTCTCGCTGACCCGGATCGAACCCGATCAGTCCGAGGTTGGCTTCTGGGTCGGCCCGGGTTTCTGGAACACCGGCTTCGCCTCCGAGGCGGTCGCGGCCCTTGTCGCGGCCAATCCGCATAAATCGCGCACCCTCTTTGCCGAGGTCTTCCAGGACAGCCAGGGCTCGGCCCGGGTGCTGACCAATGCGGGTTTCGAATATCTGGGCGATGCCGAAAGCTGGTCGGTCGCGCGCGGGGCGCGGGTGCCGACCTGGACCTATCTGAAGAAGATGGTGTAACCCGATGACCGGCCGCGCCTTTCTTGAAACGGCGCGGCTGGTGCTGCGGCCGCTGGCGGAAGCGGATCGTGCGGCCTGTGTTGCCGCGATGAACGATCTGGCGATCACGCGCTGGCTGCCTGCCGTCCCCTATCCCTACAGCCCGGCCGATTTCGACGGCTTCCTGCCGTTGCACGCCCCCGGGCGCCGCTGGGCGATCACGCGGGACGGCACCTTTGTCGGGATGATCGCGCTCGATCCGCATTTCGGTTATTGGCTGGTGCCTGACGCACAGGGGCAGGGCGTGGCGACCGAGGCTGCGCGTGCGGTTCTGGCCGCGCATTTTGCAGACCCGCAGGCGGGGGATGTGATCTCGGGCTATCTGACGGGGAATGCAGCCTCGGCCAATGTGCTGGGCAAGCTGGGCTTCGTGCCGGTCGGGCAGGGGCGGGTGGTGTCCCGCGCGCTGGGGGCCGAGGTGGAGCATGTCGACATGGCGCTGACCCGCGCCGCCTGGGCCATGGCCAATCCGCTCGTGATCGACACCCCGCGCCTGCGCCTTGATCCGCTGACGCCCGCCGATGCCGAACCCTTCCGCGCGCTTGTCACCACGCCGGACATCGGCCGGATGCTGTTCATCTTTCCGCCCGATTACAGCCTGAGCGACGCGCAGGCGATGATGGCGCAGAACCGCTGGGCGGGCACCCGCCCGCTGCGGCTGGCGATCCGGCAGGGCGGGCGGATGATCGGCACCATCGGGCTGGGTGCAGGCGATCTGCCCGATATCTATTATTTCCTTGCGCCCGACTGCGCGGGGCAGGGCCTGATGCGCGAGGCGATCACCGCCTTTTGTCCCGCAGTGCGCCGTCACTTCGGTCTGTCCGGGCTCGGCGCCAAGGTCTTTACCGACAACCCCGCTTCGGCGCATCTGCTGGAAAGCTGCGGCTTCGTGCGCAGCGGCGTGGACCGCGTGCACTCGGCCCAACGCGCCTCGCCGCACCCGGTCTGGCTCTACCGGCAGGGCTGATCTGTCGTTTCCTTCTTTCTGGTCCAAATATCCCGGGGGTGTGGGGGCGGCGCCCCCACGCAAGCCTTGAACAAACCCCCGCCGCAGCGTATGTCGGCGCCTTGTGAATAAGGACGCTTCCGATGAAATTTCTCGATCTCGCCAAAGTCTATATCCGCTCGGGTTCGGGCGGGGGCGGCTGCGTGTCGTTCCGGCGCGAGAAATTCATCGAATTCGGCGGCCCGGATGGCGGCGACGGCGGCAAGGGCGGCTCGGTCTGGGCCGAGGCGGTCGAGGGGCTGAACACCCTGATCGACTTCCGCTATCAGCAGCACTTCTTTGCCAAGAACGGCCAGCACGGCATGGGCAGCCAGTGCACCGGCAAGGATGGCGACGACATCGTGCTGAAAGTGCCGGTCGGCACCGAGATCATCGACGAGGATGAGGAAACCATCATCGCCGACCTGACCGAGGTCGGCCAGCGCGTGCTGCTGGCCAAGGGCGGCAATGGCGGATGGGGCAACCTGCGCTTCAAGACCGCGACGAACCGCGCCCCCTCGCGCGCGAATTCCGGGCAGGACGGGGTCGAGCGCACGCTTTGGCTGCGGCTGAAACTGATCGCGGATGCCGGGCTTCTGGGCCTGCCCAACGCGGGCAAATCGACCTTCCTGGCCGCGGTGTCGAACGCGCGCCCGAAGATCGCCGATTATCCCTTCACCACGCTGGTGCCGAACCTCGGTGTCGTGGGCGTGGACGGCAAGGAATTCGTGATGGCGGACATTCCCGGCCTGATCGAGGGCGCCTCCGAAGGGCGCGGCCTGGGCGATCAGTTCCTGGGCCATGTCGAACGCTGCTCGGTCCTGCTGCATCTGGTCGATGGTACCTCGTCCACCATCACCAAGGATTACCGCACCATCATCGCCGAGCTAGAGGCCTATTCCGAGGCGCTGTATGAAAAGCCGCGGATCACCGTTCTGAACAAGATCGACGCGCTCGATCCCAAGACCCTGTCCACGCGCAAGCGCGCGCTGGAAAAGGCCACGGGCGGGCCGGTGTTCCTGATGTCCGGTGTCTCGAAACAGGGTGTGACCGAGGTCTTGCGCGCGATCTGGGCCGAGATCGAGGAGGGCCGCCGCGAAACCGAAGAGGTGGCGCCTTGGCAGCCCTGACCTCTGCGCCCGTATCTGTCGCGAAACCCGATGTGCACAGCGCGCAGCGGCTGGTCGTCAAGATCGGCTCGGCGCTGCTGGTCGGGGCCGAGGGGCTCAAGACCGGCTGGCTGAAGGCGCTGGCCGAAGATGTCGCCGCCGCGCGCGCGCGCGGGGCCGATGTGGTGCTGGTGTCCTCGGGCTCGATTGCGCTCGGGCGCCGGGTGCTGGGCCTGCCTGGCGGTCCGCTGCCGCTGGAACAATCGCAGGCCGCCGCTGCCGTGGGCCAGATCCGGCTCGCGCGCGCCTATGAAGAGGTGCTGGCACCGCATGGCGTAACCACCGCGCAGGTGCTGGTGACGCTGGAAGATACTGACGACCGCCGCCGCTATCTGAATTCGCGCGCGACGATGGAAACCCTGCTGGGCCTGGGCGTGGTGCCGATCGTGAACGAAAACGACACCGTCGCCACCGACGAAATCCGCTTTGGCGACAACGACCGTCTGGCCGCGCAGATCGCGGTGACGGTGGGCGCCGATCAGCTGGTGCTGCTGTCCGATGTCGACGGCTTCTATTCGGCCAATCCGAAGGAAGATCCCGATGCGATCCGCTTCGAGATCGTCGATCACATCACCCCCGAGATCGAGGCGATGGCCGGCGATCCGATTTCCGGCCTGTCGAAAGGCGGCATGAAGACCAAGCTTTTGGCCGCGAAAACCGCCGTGGCGGGCGGCTGCGCGATGGCGATCATGGAAGGCTCGGTCGACCGGCCGCTTGCGGCGCTGGCCACGGGGGCAAACTGCACCTGGTTCCTGCCCGAAGGCGACCCGCAGACGGCGCGCAAACGCTGGATCGCGGCGATGAAGCCGCGCGGCGAGGTGGTGGTCGATGCCGGGGCCGTGGGGGCGCTGGCACGCGGCAAATCGCTGCTGCCCGCGGGCGTCGTCAAGGTCACCGGCCGCTTCGGTCGTGGCGATCCGGTGACGATCGCGGGCCCGGACGGTGCGGCATTGGGCAAGGGCCTGATGCGCTACACCGCCGACGAGGCGCGCCAGATCGCCGGTCACCGCTCGGGCGAGATCGAAGAGATCCTGGGCTACCCCGGACGCGCCGCACTGATCCACCGCGACGACATGGTGGTCAGCTGAGGCAGGGGCACCGCCCGCGCTTGGCTGCGCCAAGTCACCCCAGGCTCGTTCGGGCAGGAAGAAGACGCGCTGTTCACTTTGGCATAAATATCCCGCGGGGGTCCGGGGGCGCGAAGCCCCCGGCGCGGCTCACTTCGCGATGCGGTCCAGAATCCGCGCCCAGCTGCGAATACCCTTGTGGAAGCTTTCCACGTCGTATTTCTCGTTCGGCGAATGGATCTGGTCGTCATCGCGGCCAAAGCCCACAAGCATCGCGTCCATTCCCAGGATATCCTTGAAATAGCCCGCGATCGGGATCGACCCGCCACAGCCGACAAAGGCTGCGGGACGGGCCCATTCCGCGCTCAGCGCGCCGCGGGCGGCTTCGAAGGCGGGGTCGGTGATTTCCATCACCGAGGCCGGGCTGCCCTCGGGTTCGTGCCATTCCAGCGTGCAGTCGGGCGGCAGCTGCGCCTCGATCCAGGCGCGGAACGCGGGCAGGATTTTGGCCGGGTCCTGCCGCGACACCAGCCGGAAGCTGACCTTGGCATGGGCTTCGGCGGGCAGCACGGTCTTGAACCCGGCCCCGGTATAGCCGCCCCAGATGCCGTTGATCTCGGCCGTCGGGCGCGACCAGATCATTTCAAGCGGCGTGCGGCCGGCCTCGCCCGCCGGGGTGGTCAGGCCGACGGCGCCCAGAAAGGCCGCGTGGTCGAAGGCGAGGCTTTGCCATTGCGCGCGCACGGCTTCGGGCAATTCGTCGACATCGTCGTAGAAGCCGGGCACCGCGACCCGGCCCTGATCGTCGTGCAGCCCACCCAGGATCCGGGTCAGCACCCGGATCGGGTTGATCGCGGCGCCACCGAACATGCCCGAATGCAGATCCTTGTTGGCCGCATGAATGGTGAATTCGACCTTCGCCAGCCCGCGCAGCATGGTCACGATCGCAGGCACGGTATCGGCAAATAGCCCGGTGTCGCAGATCAGGGCCAGATCGGCGCTGAGTTCGCCGGCATTCTGTTTCATGAAGGGGATCAGCGAGGGAGAGCCCGATTCCTCTTCCCCCTCGAAGAAAATCGTCAGGTTGCCTGGCAGGGTGCCGGTCACATCCTTGTAGGCACGGCAGGCTTCGACAAAGGTCATCAACTGGCCCTTGTCATCGCTGGCGCCGCGCGCGCGGATCACGCGGCCTTTCGGCGTGTCCTGGATTTCGGGATCGAAGGGATCGCGTTCCCACAGCGACAGGGGATCGACCGGCTGCACGTCGTAATGGCCGTAAAACAGGATGTGGCGGCCGGGGCCTTCGTGACGCGCCACCACCATCGGGTGCCCGGGCGTGGGGCGGACCTCGGCCTTGAAACCAAGGGAATTCAGTTCCTTGACCAGCCAGTCGGCGGCGTCAGCGCAGGCCGGCTTGAATGCCGGATCGGTCGAGATCGAGGGGATGCGCAGCAGATCGCTCAGCCGGTCCAGAGCCTCGGGCAGGGTGTCGTCGATACGGGTGAGAACGGCGTCTAGGGTCATTGGGGTCTCCTGTTTCGGGGGGAGCCTAGCACCCCGCGCGGTGCTGTCCAGCATCTGCCGGACAGGGCCGGTTTGCACCGACATATTCGGATTTCTGCAATTGATTCATCTGTGCGACAAATTTACGCTCCCCAAACCCGACTTTGACCTTTATCAATGCCGGGCGCAAACAGGGCCGCTAAGGCTCACCCCAGCGAACCAAGGCGAGGGAAACGACATGGACTACAATCACGCTCTTGATCAGGCGATTCAACGGCTGCACGACGAGGGCCGCTATCGCGTCTTTATCGACATCGAGCGTGAAAAGGGCGCGTTCCCGAAAGCGGTGTGGACCCGCCCGGATGGCCGCAAGCAGGACATCACCATCTGGTGCGGCAACGACTATCTGGGCATGGGCCAGCATCCGGCCGTTCTGGCGGCGATGCACGAGGCGCTGGACGCCACCGGCGCAGGGTCGGGCGGCACGCGCAACATCTCGGGCACCACAGTCTATCACAAGCGGCTGGAGGCCGAGCTGGCCGACCTGCACGGCAAGGAAAGCGCGCTGGTCTTCTCGTCGGCCTATATCGCCAATGACGCGACGCTGAGCACGCTGCACAAGCTGTTCCCCGGGCTGATCATCTATTCGGACGAGCTGAACCACGCCTCGATGATCGAAGGCATCAAGCGCAACGGCGGCGCCAAGCGGATCTTCCGGCACAACGATGTCGCGCATCTGCGCGAGCTGCTGGCTGCTGACGACCCGGCTGCGCCCAAGCTGATCGCCTTCGAATCGGTCTATTCGATGGACGGCGATTTCGGCCCGATCACGGCGATCTGCGATCTGGCCCAGGAATTCAATGCGCTGACCTACCTGGACGAAGTCCATGCCGTCGGCATGTATGGTCCGCGCGGCGCCGGTATTGCCGAACAATTGGGCGAAATGGGTCGGATCGACATTTTCAACGGCACGCTGGGCAAGGCCTTCGGCGTGTTCGGCGGCTATATCGCGGCGTCTGAAAAGATGGTCGATGCGATCCGCTCTTATGCGCCGGGCTTCATTTTCACCACCTCGCTGCCGCCGGTGGTCGCGGCGGGGGCTGCGGCCTCGATCGCCTTCCTGAAGTCGGCCGGGGGGCAGAAGCTGCGCGATGCCCAGCAACTGCACGCCAAGGTCTTGAAAATGCGCCTGAAAGCGCTGGGTATGCCGATCATCGACCATGGCAGCCACATCGTGCCGGTCGTCATCGGCGATCCCAAGCACACCAAGGCGCTGTCGGATATGCTGCTGGACGAATTCGGCGTCTATGTGCAGCCGATCAACTTCCCGACGGTGCCGCGTGGCACGGAACGGCTGCGCTTCACGCCTTCGCCGGTGCATGATCTGGGGCAGATCGACCATTTGGTGCGCGCGATGGATGCGCTGTGGTCGCGCTGTGCGCTGAATCGCGCCGAGGCTTCGGCCTGACCGCGTTCTGCGGATGCACTGCTCTCTGACCTGTGATAATAATTGCCTAAGGATTCGGACGACAGGTGGACCGAATCCACAATCTTTAGCGGTTGAGGCAGGGACAGGCACATGATCGGGCGGAGGGGCAAACCTTCGACGCAGACCGAGGACAAGCCGAAAGGCTTTGACGCCTTCGAGTTGCGGCTGGGCGATGTGATGCGCGGTGAGCGCGCAACGCTGGCGAAATCATTGCTTGATGTGCAGCGCGAGTTGCGCATCAAGGCGGCCTATATCGCCGCCATCGAAAGCTGCGATGTCGCGGCCTTCGAAACGCCGTCTTTCATCGCAGGCTATGTGCGTTCTTACGCGCGCTATCTCGGGCTTGACCCGGACTGGGCATTCCAGCGGTTCTGCGCCGAAGCCGATTTCATGCCCACGCATGGCATGGCCGCCGCCGCCTCGGGCCCGAAACCGCAGCGTCGCCCGACCGAAGTGGCCGAGGCGCTGGCCAACCCGAACGCGACTTTCGTGCCCCGCACCCAGGCTTTCTGGACCAAGATCGAACCCCGGGCCGTGGGCTCTGTCCTGGCGCTGGCCTTGCTGGTCGGCGGTCTGGGCTATGGCGGCTGGTCTGTCCTGCAAGAGGTGCAGCGCGTGCAGCTCTCGCCGGTGGATCAGGCGCCGGATGTGGTGGCCGAACTCGACCCTCTGCAATCGACGCAACCGCTGCAGATCGCCAGTGACGATGCGCTGCCGCAATTGCCCACCCCCGAGGCACTGGACCGCATCTATCGTCCCGCCACGCTCGACGTGCCGGTGCTGATCGCCCGCGACGGGCCGATCGCGGCGATCGACCCGAAACAGACCGGCGTTCTGGCCGGGATGCCCGGCGAGATGACCGCACCGCAGCAGATCGCCGCGGCAGAGCCCGAACCGGCCCAGCCCGGCGTAGTGCGCACCAGCGCCGCCGATGCGCCTGCGGTTGAAATTCTGGCCGTGCGTCCCTCGTGGGTGCGGGTGCAGGCCAAGGATGGTTCGGTCATCTTCGAAAAGGTGATGGATGCGGGCGAACGCTTCGCGCTGCCCAAGCTCGAGGAGCCGCCGCTGATGCGCACGGGGGAATCCGGGGCGATCTATTTTGCGGTGAACGGCGTGGCCCATGGCCCGGCGGGCGCGCGCGGCGAGGTCACCAAGAACATCGAACTGTCGCCCGAGTCGCTGGCCGCGAAATATGCCACGGCCAATATCGACGCCGACGGCGATCTGGCCAAGATGGTCGCGGTCGCCGACGCGGCGGGCCTTGCGCCGGTCGAACCTGTCGCGGGCGAGTAAGCGCCGCAAACCTTGCCGGTTTCGGAACAGCCGTTGCCCTCGGGCGGCGGCTGTCCTATCTCTGGGGCCAGCAACCGGAGGCCGCTCATGTCGCACAATCCCATCCGTCCGTGGCGTGATATTTCCCGCCGCAAATCGCGTCAGATCATGGTGGGGCGTGTGCCCGTGGGCGGCGATGCGCCGATTTCGGTGCAGACGATGACCAATACCGATACCTCGGATGTGAAGGCGACGCTGGCGCAGGTGATCCGGGCGGCCGAGGTGGGCGCCGACATCGTCCGCGTCTCGACTCCGGACGAGGCCAGCACCCGCGCCCTGCGCGAGATTTGCCGCGAAAGCCCGGTGCCGATCGTGGCCGACATCCATTTCCACTACAAGCGCGCGATCGAGGCCGCCGAGGCGGGCGCGGCCTGCCTGCGCATCAACCCCGGCAACATCGGCGATGCCGCCCGGGTGCGCGAGGTGGTGAAAGCCGCCAAGGACCACGGCTGTTCGATCCGCATCGGCGTGAACGCGGGCAGTCTGGAAAAACACCTGCTGGACAAATACGGCGAACCTTGCCCGGATGCCATGGTCGAAAGCGGTCTCGACCACATCAAGCTGTTGCAGGACAACGACTTTCACGAATTCAAGATCTCGGTCAAGGCGTCCGATGTGTTCCTTGCGGCCGCCGCCTATCAGCAACTGGCCGATGCCACCGACGCGCCGATCCACCTGGGCATCACCGAAGCGGGCGGCCTGATGGCGGGCACCGTCAAATCGGCGGTGGGCTTGGGTAACCTGCTGTGGTCGGGGATCGGCGACACGATCCGCGTCAGCCTGTCCGCCGATCCGGTCGAAGAGGTCAAGGTCGGGTTCGAGATCCTGAAAAGCCTCGGCCTGCGCACCCGCGGCGTGCAGATCATTAGCTGCCCCAGCTGCGCGCGGCAGGGGTTCGACGTGATCAAGACCGTCGAGGCGCTGGAAAAACGGCTTGAACATATCAAGACGCCGATGAGCCTGAGCATCATCGGCTGCGTGGTCAACGGCCCCGGTGAGGCGCTGATGACCGATATCGGCTTCACCGGCGGCGGTGCCGGTTCGGGGATGGTCTATCTGGCGGGCAAGCAAAGCCACAAGCTGAGCAACGATCAGATGATCGACCATATCGTCGAGCTGGTGGAGAAACGCGCCGCCGATCTGGAGGCCGCAGAGGCCGCCGCCGAATAAGGCGGTCGCGCGGGATCGGGCCGGGCAGGGGGCGCCGCCCCCTCCTGGCTGCGCCAATTCACCCCCGCGGTATTTGAGGCAAGGTGAAAAGGCGTTTCTGTCTCTCTCTGGCAAAATATCCCGGGGGGAGCCCGGCAGGGCGGGGGGCAGCGCCCCCCTGCGCAGTTATCAGCTGCGCTGGCCCTTGATGATTTCCGCCATCACATTCGCGGGGGCATAGCCGCGCAGCAGCTCGCCACCGATCACGAAGGCGGGGGTGCCCGAAATCCGCATCCGTTCGGCCAGCTGGTGATTGGCGCGCAGCACCGCGCTCACCTCTTCCTCGTTCATCCGTTTCAGGATCGGGGCCGGGTCCTGACCCAGATCAGTTGCCAGGCGGCTCAGACTGTCGAGCGTGATGGCCCCACGGAACGCGATCAACTGATCGTGGGCTTTCTCGTAGACCTCGGCGCCGGCCAGCTGCAACAGTGCCACGGCAAAGCGCGCGGACAGTTCCGATTCCTGTCCGAGGATCGGGAATTCCTTGACCACGAAGCGGATGTTGCCGTCCTTTTCCAGCAGCTTGTCGACCTCGTCATAGGCCTTGCGGCAGTAGGTGCAGCGATAGTCCATGAATTCGACGACGGTCACATCGCCCTCGGGATTGCCGCCGACCCAGGAATAGCCGTCCTCGAAAATATCCTTGGCATTGGTCTGCACCAGGACCTTGTCGTTCTCGGCCTCGGCGGCTTGCTGACGCTCTTCCAGAACGCCGATCGCCTCGACCAGAACCTGCGGGTTTTCCATCAGATAGGCTTTCACCGCCTCGCCGAAGGCGGCCTTTTCGGCATCGCTCATCGCCGCAAGATCAAGCGCCTGTGCGGGCGCGGTGGCGAGGGTGGTCGAAAGTGCCAAAGCGGCAAGAAGCGTGCGGGTCATCGGGTCATCCTGTCTGGGCCCAGCGGGCGTTTGCGCCAAACTGGCCATGTTATGGCTCCGGCGCAAGGGGGCATGGCTGCGACCCGGTGACAGGGCCGCCCGCCTTGACCCCGCCGCCGCAGCGGCCTATCGCGCAGGTCAGGCACAGGATGGAGGCAGAACATGCGTTTCTCAACCCGCGGTCAGGTCGATCCCTTCATTGTGATGGATGTGATGGAGGCCGCGCGCGCGATGGAAGCCGCCGGTCGGCCGGTCATCCATATGGAGGTGGGCCAGCCCTCGACGCCGGCGCCGGCGCGCGCCCGCGCCGCACTGGCCGCCGCGCTGGAGGGCGAGCCCTTGGGCTATACCGTGGCGCTCGGGCTGCCCGCGCTGCGCCGGGGCATCGCGGATCTTTACGCGCGCTGGTATGGTGTCGATCTGGACCCGGCGCGCGTGGTGGTCACGCCGGGGTCGTCGGGGGCGTTCGCGCTGGCGTTTTCGGCCCTGTTCGATGCGGGCGACCGGGTGGCCCTGGGCGAGCCCGGCTATCCCAGCTATCGCCAGATCCTGCGTGCGATGTCGGTCGAGCCGGTGGGCATTCCCACGCGCGCCGAGAACCGCTATCAGCCGGTGCCCGGGGAAATTCCCGCCGATGTGCAGGGGCTGATCGTGGCCTCGCCGGGCAACCCCTCGGGCACGATGCTGGGCAAGCCGGAACTGGCGGCGCTGATGGGCGAGGCTGCGGCCCGCGACATCGCCTTCATCTCGGACGAGATCTATCACGGGCTGCATTACGAGGCCCGCGCGGTCACCGCGCTGGAAGTGTCGGACGAGGCCTTCGTGATCAACTCCTTCTCGAAATATTTCTCGATGACGGGCTGGCGCGTCGGCTGGATGGTGGTGCCGCAAACCCATATCCGCACGGTCGAGCGGCTGGCGCAAAACATGTTCATCTGCCCGCCGCACGCCAGCCAGATCGCGGCGCTGGCCGCGCTTGAGTGTATCGACGAGCTGGAGGCGAACCGCGCGGTCTATGCGCAAAATCGCCAGCTGATGCTGGAGGGGCTGCCGAAAGCCGGGTTCACCAAAATCGCGCCGCCCGACGGGGCCTTCTATATCTACGCCGATGTGTCCGACCTGACGACCGACAGCCGCGCGCTGGCCGCCGAGATCCTGGAACAGGCCGGGGTGGCGGTGACGCCGGGGCTCGATTTCGACCCGGTGCGGGGCGGGCAGACCTTGCGCTTCTCCTACGCCCGCCAAACGGCGGATATTGCCGAGGGGCTGGCGCGGTTGCAGGCCTTCATGGCAGCACGGGGTTGACGGTTTCGCGCCCGCCGGTCGCGCGCTATACTGCGCGAAAACGGAGCAGGCATGACACGGTTCTTCCTTACGATGGTGCTGGCGCTTTGGGCGCTGGCGGGGTTTGCGCAGGCGCCTGAAATGTCCGCGCTGGCGCGGCTCGATCCGTCCCGCTCGGTGGTTCAGGCCAGGCAGGACGGGTTGGTTCTGGAACTGGGACTGAGCCAGCCGGTGCCCTATCGCGCCTATCTGCTGGATGCGCCACCGCGGCTGGTTATGGATTTCCGTGAACTGGATTTCGGCGCGATCGCCCCGGCGGATTTGCGCGGGGCCGATCTGCTGGGCGATCTGCGTTGGGGCCGGTTTCGGCCGGGCTGGACCCGGCTGGTCGCCGAACTGCCCGGGCCGATGGCGCTGAGCGAGGCGGTCGAGGACACCGCAGGGGATGCGCAGATCCGGGTGCGGCTCGATCCGGTCCCGGCCAGCCAGTTCCCCGCCCGCAGCGGCGCGCCGGAATCGGCGCTTTGGGATCTGCCGCAGCCTGCGGTGACCGACCCGCCGCACCGCCGCCAGGATGGCGCCACGCCGCTGCGCGTCATTCTGGACCCGGGCCATGGCGGCATCGACCCCGGCGCCGAGGCCGATGGCCATTCCGAAGCGGTGCTGGTGCTGACCTTCGCACGCGATCTGAAAGAGGCGATGACGCGGGCGGGGATGGAGGTGCTGCTGACCCGGGAAGAGGATGTCTTCGTGCCGCTCGAAACCCGGATCACGGTGGCGCGCGCCGCGGGCGCCGATCTGTTCCTGTCGCTGCACGCCGATGCACTGGCCGAGGGCGAGGCGACGGGCGCCACGGTCTATCTGCTTGACGCCGCGGCACAGGACGAAGCCTCGCAGAAGCTGGCCGAACGGCATGATCGCGCGGATCTGCTGGCCGGGGTCGATCTTGAAGGGCATGACGATGCGGTGGCGGGGGTGCTGATGGATCTGGCGCGCGCCGAGACCCAGCCGCGCAGCCTGCGGCTGGCACAGGTGCTGGCGGGCGCGATCAAATCCGAGGGGCTGAAAATGCACCGCCATCCGGTGCAGGGCGCGGATTTTTCCGTGCTGAAATCGCCCGACATCCCCTCGATCCTGCTGGAGCTGGGGTTCATGTCTTCGGAGGCCGATCGCGCGCGCCTGCTGAGCGCCGAGTGGCGCGGGCGGATGGCGGCGGCGCTGGTCGCGGGCATCCAGCGGTGGGCACAGGCTGATGCGGCCGAAGCCCGGCTGTTGCGCCAGTAGGCGGGCGGGCAGGGGAGGCGCTGCCCCCGTCCGTGCCGGACTCCCCCGGGATATTTATGCCAAAGTGAAAGAGCGCTTTCTTTCTGGTCGAAATATCCCGGGGGTGAATGGCCGCAGGCCAGAGGGGGCAGCGCCCCCTGCGCCGCCGCGGCCGCGCGGCTTCCCGCCCGGCTGACACCAAGTTGTTTTGACCCGCCCCCGCTGCCGCGTTATATGGGCGCCATCGGGGGCGGTTGGCCCCATGGGGGTGGCTTTTGATCCGTTTTATCCTGTCTTCGCTCGGCGGTCTGTTTTCGTGGATCGTGACCGCGCTGTTTTTCGGCGCGCTGACTGTCGGTGCGATTTTCTGGATGTATTCCCGCAACCTGCCCAGCCACGAACAGTTGGCGCAATACACCCCCAAGACGATCTCGCGGATCTATTCGGGCGAGGGCCGCCTGATCGACGAGTTCGCCGAAGAGCGCCGTATCTTCGTGCCGATTCAGGACATTCCCGATCTGGTGAAGAACGCCTTCATCTCGGCCGAGGACAAGAATTTCTACATCCACAAGGGCTATGACGCGCGCGGCATGCTGGCGGCGCTGGTGCAGGCGGTGAAATCGGGCGGCAAGGATGTGCGCGGCGCCTCGACGATCACCCAGCAGGTGATGAAGAACTTCCTGCTGTCTTCCGACCGTTCGATGGAGCGCAAGATCAAGGAGTTGATCCTGGCCAGCCGCGTCGAGGAGGCGCTGTCGAAGGATCGGATTCTCGAACTCTACATGAACGAGATTTTCCTCGGGCAGAACTCTTACGGTGTGGCTGCGGCGGCGCAGACCTATTTCAACAAGACGCTGAGCGAGCTTGCCCCGCATGAGGCGGCGATGCTGGCCGCGATGCCGGCGGCGCCGTCGAGTTTCCATCCGGTGCGCAACATGGAAAAGCTGCAGGGGCGGCGTAACTATGTGCTGCGCGAGATGGCGCAGAACGGTTACATCAGCGAGGAAACCTATCAGTCCGAGCGGCTGATGCCGGTGAAATCGGTGCAGAACGGTGATTTTCCGCCCTTCCGTGACCAGTTGCCGCCGCGCGACTATTTCACCGATGAAATTCGCCGCCAGCTGTCCAAGACCTTCGGGCAGGATGAATTCTTCGGCGGCGGCCTGACCATCCGGGCGACGGTCAATCCCGACATGCAGGCGGTGGCGGCGCGCGCGCTGCAGAACGCGCTGGAAAAATACGACCGCGGTCTGGGCATCTGGCGGGGCACCGGTGTGAAGATCGAGGCCGACAAGCTCGGTTCCGAGGCCGACTGGCGCGCGGCGCTGGCCGCTGTTCCGACCGACAAGGCCCCGCGCGACGTTGCGGGCTGGCATGCGGCCGTGGTTCTGGAACTGGGCGAGCAGGATGCGCGCATCGGCATCGAAGGCATCGAGGAAGACGCCGACGGGCACTGGATTCCGGCCGAGGATGTGACCTGGGCGCGCAAGCGGCTGGAGGGCGGCAAGCTGGCCGCGCGGGCCAAGCGGGCCTCGGATCTGCTGGAGGTGGGCGACGTCGTGCTGGTGCGCGCGATGACCAAGGATGCCGATGGCAGTTTCATCCGCTGGACGCTGCGGCAGGTGCCGCTGGTCGAGGGCGGCTTCATGGCGATGGACGTGAACACCGGCCGCGTCATCGCGATGCAGGGCGGGTTCAGCTACCAGTCCTCGGTGTTCAACCGCGCGACGCAGGCGATGCGTCAGCCCGGGTCCAACTTCAAGCCCTTTGTCTATGCCGCGGCGCTTGATAGCGGCTTCACGCCTGAAACCATCGTCGTCGACGCCCCGATCGAGGTGAACACGCCGCAGGGTCTGTGGCGGCCCAAGAACGCATCGAACAAGTTCTATGGCCCCACGCCGATGCGCACCGGGCTGGAGCAGTCGCGAAACCTGATGACCGTGCGGATCGCGCAGGAAATCGGGATGGAGACGGTGGCGCAATACGCCGAGAAATTCGGCGTCTACAACCCGATGCAACCGTTTCTGGCCAATGCGCTCGGGGCGCAGGAAACCACGATGTATCAGCTGATCTCGGCCTATGCGATGTTCGCCAATGGCGGCGAGCGGGTCGAGCCGACGCTGGTCGACCGGGTGCAGGACCGCTGGGGCCGCACCATCTATCGCCACGATCAGCGGATCTGCGAGGACTGCCAGAAGGAAATCCTGACCGCGGGGCAGGGGCCGCGTGTCACCTCGTCGCGCGAACGGGTGATCGACCCGGTTACCGCCTATCAGATGATCTCGATGATGGAAGGTGTGGTCGCGCGTGGATCGGGTTCGGGGGTCAATCTGCCGGTGCCCGTGGCGGGCAAGACCGGGACCACGAACGATGCCAAGGATGTGTGGTTCACCGGCTTCACCTCGAATATCGTGGCCAGTTGCTACATGGGTTATGACCAGCCGCGCGGGCTTGGGCGGGGCGCCTATGGCGGCACGCTTTGCGTTCCGGTGTTCAACGAATTCATGCGCGAGGCGGTCAAGGTCTATGGCGGCACCCGGTTCAAGGTTCCGCCGGGGGGCTATTGGGCCAAGTTCAACCGCTTTACCGGCGAACGTCTGCCCGACGACGCCACCGGCGATTTCGTGCAGGCCGAGTATCTGCGCGAGGGCCAGGAGGGTATGCTGGGTCTGGGGCTGATCGTCGACGGCGGCTTTGCGATGGGGGCCAACCTGCCGCTGTTCGCGCAGGGCGAAACCGACGAGGGCGGCACGGCGGTCACCACCTCGACCGGGCAGACCAAGGTCATCCCGAAAAAGGCCGATTTCGGCACGCTGACGTCGGGCGGGCTCTATTGAGGGACGGTTAACCGTCTCGGGGCCGATGCACGCAGACCTGCTATCGGCCCCCTCTGCGGGTAAGGAAGGTGTCGCGGTCTTTGGCGGATCTGGCGCCGGCGGCGAGTCTCCCGCCAAGCCCGCCCACCCCTTGCCCCAACCGACACGGGGTTGTAGAACCGCCCCGAATGACTGGAAGGACCCAAGACCCATGCGCGCCGAGATGCAGAACATTGTGGAATCGATCCGCAAATCGCTGAAGCTGTTGGCGCAGCGGATGGATTGGGAAACCGCCCCGCATCGCCTGGAGGAATTCAACGCGATGATCGAGGACGGCGATCTGTGGTCGGATCCCGCGCGCGCGCAAAAGCTGATGCGCGAACGGCAGATGCTGATGGACAAGGTCGAGACCTATCAGAAGATCGACCGTGAGTTGACCGACAACGTCGAGCTGATCGAACTGGGCGAGATGGAAGACGATCCCGAGATCGTTGCCGAGGCCGAGAAATCGCTGCGCGAGCTGAAAGTCCTGGCCGATGCCAAGGAACTGGAGGCCCTGCTGGATGGCGAGGCCGACGGCAATGACACCTTCCTGGAAATCAACGCGGGCGCAGGCGGCACCGAAAGCTGCGACTGGGCCAGCATTCTGGCGCGCATGTATGTCCGCTGGGCCGAGAAGAAGGGCTACAAGGTCGAATTGCAGTCGGAATCGGCGGGCGACGAGGCGGGGATCAAATCCGCCGCCTACAAGATTTCCGGCCCGAATGCCTATGGCTGGCTGAAATCGGAATCGGGCGTGCACCGGCTGGTGCGGATTTCGCCTTACGATTCGGCGGCGCGGCGGCACACGTCGTTCTGTTCGGTCTGGGTCTATCCAGTGGTCGACGACAATATCGAGATCGACATTCCCGACCGCGACATCCGCATCGACACCTATCGGTCTTCGGGTGCGGGCGGTCAGCACGTCAACACCACCGACTCGGCCGTGCGGATCACCCACTTGCCCACGAATATCGTGGTGACCAGTTCGATGAAATCGCAGCACCAGAACCGCGAGATCGCGATGAACGCGCTGCGCTCGCGGCTGTATCAGCTGGAACTGGACAAGCGGAATGCGGCGATCAACGCGGCGCATGAAAGCAAGGGCGACGCGGGCTGGGGCAACCAGATCCGTTCTTATGTGCTGCAGCCCTATCAGATGGTGAAGGATCTGCGCACCGGATACGAAACTTCGGACACGCAGGGTGTTCTGGACGGTGATCTGGACGGGCTGATGGCGGCGACTTTGGCGATGGGTGTCGAGGGGAAATCCCGGGCCGACGCCCAGGCAGAGGACTGAGCGATGGCGGCGCGGGTTTATATCACCGGCGCCGCAGGATCGGGAACCTCGTCCCTCGGACGGGCATTGGCCCTGCGTGCGGGCGTGCCGCATCTGGATACCGATGATTTCTATTGGGCGCCGACCGATCCGCCCTTCACCAGCAAGCGCCCGGTCGAGGAACGTCTGGCACTGATCGCCGCCGCGCAGCTTGCACAGGGGCCGCAGGGCGGCTGGGTGCTGTCCGGTTCGGCCGACGGCTGGGGCGAGGTGGCAATCGAGGGCGCCGGGCTGATCCTGTTTCTGCAGACGCCGACGCCGGTGCGGCTGATGCGGATACGCAAGCGCGAGGCCGCGAAATTCGGCGACCGGGTCAAGCCGGGCGGCGACATGTATCACAATCACGCGGAATTCCTGAAATGGGCCGCCGGGTATGACGAGCCCTATTTCGGCGGCCGTTCGCTGCAGCGCCATCGCGACTGGCTGGCCGGTCGGCCCGAACCGGTGCTTGAACTTTCGGGTGCCAAGCCGGTCGAGGATCTGCTGGCCGCTACCTGGTGGCGGATGCAAGAGCTGGGCCTGGTCTGAGCCCGCACGGGCCTATCCCGCCATCACGATGGGTTTCTGGTTCTTGGCGTGGCGCGCGCTCAGCTTGCGCCCGATGCGCCCGGTGGTCAGCGGGCGGGCCGCCTGCGGCGGGGTGGCGTTGTCGCGCAATTCGGGGAACAGGGTGAAGATCTCGGCCCGGGCCTCGCGCGTCAGGGCCCGCAGCGCCTGCGTCCCGGTATAGAGCGATTCCGCCTCGGCGCCATTGGCGAAGACCACCTCGTGACGATCGAACAGCAGGTGCAGGTAACTGACCGGGGCAGGGATGGTCATTTCGGAAATCCCGGGCAAGCCGACCAGATGTTTGGCCGCGATCAGCACCTCGCGCGCGCCGCTCACCCGTTCGGCGATACTTGATCGCATCAGGATGCGGTGCTGGGGCGAGACCAGCAGATCGTGCTGCGGCAGACCGCGCCCGAGCGCATCGGCGGAAATGCGGATCGGCCGTAGATTGGGTGCCACCTGCAAGGCCAGTGCGTTCAGATCGCGCTGCCCGATCCAGCGCAGCGGCTGAAACCCGTGATCGAGGGTGCGCACCATATCGCCCGCCGCCAGTGACTCGATCGGGCGGGGGCCCTGATCGGTGTCGATCATCGTGCCTGCACAAAAGCAGATCGCGCTGTAGGTATCGGTAAAATCCAGCTGGCCGTCGTTGTCGCCCGCATTCGGATCGCCGTTTTCGTCGGTGGCGTAATAGACCAGCGTCGTTGCCTGCGTCGGCAGCCCGCCGTTCAGATCCAGCAGCAGATAGCCCTTGTTGCCCTCGAAGACGATATAATCGTCGCCCGCCCCAAGGCCAGCCACCAGATCGTTCTTGGGTGTCAGCTTGTTGTAGCCATTGACCGTGGTCCAACCCGCGCCGCCCGTCGTCGGATCGCCATCGTTGTCCTTGCTGGGGTCATAGACATCGAGCTGCCAGAACTGGCCATTGCTGAATTCGGTCGCGGTGGAGTTCTTGTTGCCGGTCCATTGCAGCCGGTACAGCGTGTCAGACCCGCTGAGCGCTTTGACATTCGGCAGCACGATGCCGAAATTCGCGTCGCCCGGGTTGCCGCTGTTCGTCGGCTGCCCCGAAAGCGCGGCCACCATATCGCCGGACAGATAGATCGGATCGGTATAGGTGTTGTCGGCCATGATTTCGGGCCCGCGATTGGCAAGGATCGTCCGCCGTGGCGCATGCAACGCGGCGCACGACTGGAAATGTCCTCATGGTCCCGCGCGGGCGGGGTTTGTGGTGACGGTGCGTCTTGACTGCTCGGGCGGCCGCTGAGCGGCTCGTGGTTACTCTTGATTAACCAATTGTGCCCTAGGCTGCGGAAAAATCAAGAAAATTCGAATCACCTTGGATTTGCGGCCCCTGATTGCGCTGCAGCGTGACAATTTTCATTTGCCGCATCGCGGGGCGCGCGCTTAGCCTTTTTGCATCAGGGAGGACAAAATGACGCACACAGACCGGATCGGCGGCGATGACGCCCGCCCCCACGCCCGCCCCAGTGATGGTGGCCCTTCGCCCTTGCCCGAGATCCACGAGGTGCCCACCACCGCGATTGCCGAGGTGCTGCGCGCGGGCTGGCGGGATTTCCTGCGCGCCCCCGCCTTCGGGCTGTTCTTCTCGGCGGTCTATGTGGCGGGGGGGATCGTGCTGTATCTGGTCTTCGCCGCCAATGGCAAGGAATGGTGGCTGATGCCCTTCATCCTCGGCTTCCCGTTGCTGGCACCTTTCGCCGCGATCGGCCTTTACGAGGTCAGCCGCCGGATCGAGGCGGGCGAGCCGCTTCTGTGGCCCGAGGTGCTGGGCGTGGTCTTCGCGCAAAAGGACCGCCAGTTGCCCTCGATGGCAATGGTGATCCTGCTGATGTTCATGTTCTGGGTCTTTGTCGCGCACACGACATTCGCGATGTTCATGGGGATGTCCGCGCTGACCAATGTCACCAGCGATCCGTTCGGGGTGGTTTTTTCGGGCAATGGTCCGATGATGTTGCTGGTGGGGGGCACGATCGGCGCGATCTTTGCGCTGGTGCTGTTTTCCTTCACCGTGGTCGGCCTGCCGCTGCTGATGGAACGCGAGGTGGATTTCATCACCGCGATCATCACCTCGGTGCGGGCGGTGACGGGCAATCCGGTGGCGATGCTCAGCTGGGGGGCGGTGATTGCGGGCTGCCTGTTCGTCGGCATGCTGCCGGTGTTTCTGGGCCTGTTCATCGCGTTGCCGGTGTTGGGACACGCCAGCTGGCACATGTATCGCCGGATCACCGGCTGAGGGCAGCGGCCTTTTGTGCCGCGCCATGCAAAAGGGCAGCCGCAAGGCTGCCCTTTTCGATTGTGCAAATGCGCCCGGGCTTACTCGGTCGGCGGGGCCAGTTTCGGCGTGCCCTGACCGTTCGACAGCGGGTCGTCCTGACGCTGGACCGAGCCCTCGAAATGGGCGCCCGATTCGATGGCGATGGTCTTGTGAATGATGTCGCCTTCGACGCGTGCGGTCGAGGTCAGGCGCACCTTCAGGCCGCGCACACGGCCCACGACACGGCCGTTGACGACCACATCATCCGCGACGATCTCGCCCTTGATCGTGGCGCTTTCGCCGACGGTCAGCAGATGGGCGCGGATGTCACCTTCGACCACGCCTTCGACCTGGATGTCGCCGGTGGTCTTGATGTTGCCGACGACGGTCAGGTCGGAGGACAGCACAGAAGCGGCCGGTTTGGCACGCGGCGCAGTGGGAACAAAATCGCCCAGCGGTCGCGCAGGGGCCGTGGTGTCCGGCGCCTTGGATTTGTCGGTTTCCGGGGCCGCTTTGGGGCCCGGCTCGTGGATTTTGCTCTTAGAAAACATCTTTGGCAGCCTTGATGAATGTCATCGGGTTGATGGGTGAACCGCCCACCCGGATTTCATAGTGCAGATGCGGTCCTGTGGACCGTCCGGTATTGCCTGTATCACCGATCAGATCGCCGCGCGACACTTTTTGCCCGACGCTCACGCGGATTTTGGACAGATGGCCGTAAACCGTGGACACGCCGAAGTCGTGGCGGATCTTGATTACGTTGCCATAACCGTTTTCCCATTCGGCCGCGGTGACCACGCCATCGGCGGGCGCGCGCACCTTCATGCCGACGGGGCCGGCCAGGTCGATTCCGGCATGCAGCCGCCCCCAGCGATAGCCGTAGGGCGAGGTGAAGCGGTAGCCGCCGTTCAGCGGGATCGCGAAGGGCAGCTTGTCCACCGCGATGCGATACATGTTCATTTCGTCGAGCTTTTGCAGAATGCCGTCGGCACGCGCCGCATCGCCGCCCAGATCAATCGCCCCTTTCGAGGACAGCGAAATGGCCGACAGCGGCCCGCCGGTGCCCGAATAGCCGCGGCGGATCTGGTTCATGATCGTGTCGGGGTTCATGCCTGCCGCCTTGAACATCTGATCGAGCGGCTTCATCGACACCTGCACCGCACCTTCGAGCGTGGTGAAGATCTCGTCGTTGCGTTCTTCGAGCAGGCGTTTTTCCAGCGCGATCTCTTCGGCTTCGGCGCGGGCGGCTTCGGCATCGCGGGCGGCGGCATCGCGTTGGGCGGCGGTTTCGCCCAGCACCGAGGCCAGTATGTCGACCGTCTGTTCCATGTCCTGCGCGCGGGCGACCGGCGAGGCGCCGCTTTTCGGTGCGGCCTTGCTCAGCGCGACTTGCAGCGCATCGCGCGCGTCGTCGCGTTCGGTCATCGTGCGGCGCAGCGTCGACTGGATCACGTTGATCCCGGTCTCCAGCTCGCGGCGGCGCTCTTCCGAGGACAGCAGCGCCGATTGCATCTGTGACACCTGCGTCAGCGCGGTTTGGAAGCGGTTCTGCGCGGCCAGCGCCTCGGCCGCGCGGCTGTCGCGTTCGCGGGCCAGGCTGTCCAGGCGGCGTTCGAAGGCGGCCTGCGAAATCGCCGCCTGATCGGTGTCTGACCCCGAAGAGATGCCGTCGATGAACAGCAGGGACGTCGCGATCACCGACCAGCCGAACAGCAGTGCCACCGTGCCGAGCGCTGCGGCCTGGGTCAGCGGGCGCATCCGCACGAAACGGGTGGCGCTGTCGGATTTCAGAAACAGGCGCTGCTCGGGCAGCACATGTTCAAGGCTCGAATTCACGCGGTCGAGGATGCGTTTTGGCAAACCGTTTATCCTGTGGTCGTCTGAGGGATCGGATGCCTCCTGCATCCTTGCCCCCGCAGGCCCAAGAGCCAGCCGGAACTGCACCGGGCTTAGCAAGCCGGGACGGCGGCGCGCAACCGGTTTTGGCCCGGTTGCGACCTTTCGGCCCGTGCCGCGCCGCGGCTGGGCAGGAATCTGCCGATTTTCAAGGTGCTGGCGCGGCCGTGCGGGACGGTTTCGCCCCGGGGTTGTGGCAGGCCCGCTCAGGCCAGCCCGCGCACCGCCTCCAGAACCTCTGCGGCATGGCCGGCGACCTTGACCTTCGGCCAGACCTGGCGGACCACACCGGCCGCGTCGATCAGCACCGTGCTGCGGGCGATGCCCATCGAGGTCTTGCCATACATCGATTTTTCGACCCAGGTGCCATAGCGCTCGCAGGTGTCGCTGCCCTCGTCCGAAACCAGCACGACGCCAAGCCCGTGCTTGGCGCAGAACTTCTCGTGCTTGGCGGGGCTGTCCTTCGATATCCCCACGACCACGGCGCCCGCCGCGGCAAATTCCGCCCCGAGCCGGGTGAAATCCAGCGCTTCAGTCGTGCAGCCGGGCGTGTCGTCGCGCGGGTAGAAATACAAGACTACCGTCTGCCCGCGCAGCGCTGACAGGGTCAATTCCGCCTCGCCGCTGCCGTTGTCGGTGCGCGGTAGGGTGAAATCAGGCGCGTTTTCGCCGATCTGGATCATGGCATACTCCGCTTGTGATGGATCATCGGTTGAATTCCCTGCGCGGTTCCGGTCAGGAATGCTAAGGTCTAGTGCGGCGCGGAGATTTGTAAACCGCCCGACCGTGGCAAAGACTGCGGCATGCAACAATGGCCCATGGGCCACGAGGTAGGATGAAGGACGAGCCGACGCGCCCGCCCGAGCCGGGCAGCCCCGAGGGCACCCCCGCCGATGCGGGGTCTCTGGCCTTGGCGCGGAGCCGTGCGCGCTTCGGGATCTGGCTGCTGTTGAGCCTGCCGCTGCTTGTCGCGGCCGGGGTGTTTGCCTTTCTTGTGCTTACCCATCGTGCGGTGCCCGCGCCCGAATGGCTGGTCGCGCGGATCGAGGCGCGCGCCAATACCGCGCTCGCGGGGCGGTTGCAGGTGCAGATCGGCGGCATCGACGTGATCGTCGACGAGGGGTTTGTGCCACGGGTCCGGATGAAGGTGGTGCAGGTCGCGCGTGCCTCCGGCCTGCCGCTGGCCGTCTTGCCGGAACTGCGCACCACCTTGCGTGCCCAGCCGCTGTTGCGCGGCAAGGTCGAGTTGCGGGCCTTTCGCATCCGCGGCGCGAGCCTTGCCCTGCGGCGGCTGGAAGATGGGCGCATCGACCTGGATCTGGGCGGGGCGGGGGGCGATCTGGGCTTTCGCTTCGACAGCCCGCGCGCTGCGGTCGAGGCCTTCGAGGCCGCTTTCGAAACCCCTGTCCTGTCCCGGCTGGAGGAAATCGTGGCCGAAGGCGTGCAGTTGCGGCTGACCGACGAGCGGCTGGACCGGGTCTGGCAAGTGTCGTCGGGGCGGTTTCGCCTGTCGCAGACCGATGACCAGATCGCGGTGACGCTGAGCCTCGAAGTCGGGGCGCAGAATGCCGCGCCCGCGCAGATCGCGCTGACCGCCATCACCCGCAAGGACAGCCCGGCGGCCAGTTTCGGCGTGGCGGTGACCGATATGCCCGCCGCCGATCTGGCGGTGCAATCGCCCGCGCTGGCGATGCTGGGGCTGCTGGACGCGCCGATCTCAGGGGCGCTGCGCTCGGGTCTGGACGACAACGGCGAATTGCAGGCCATGGCCGGGGTTCTGGAGGTCGGCGCGGGCGCGATCAGCCCGGCGGAAGGCGCGCCGCCGGTGCCCTTCGAGGGCGCCAAGGTCCGTCTGGCCTATGATCGCGCAACGCAGCAGGTCAGTTTCAGCGACCTGAGCTTCAGCAGCCGTGCCCTGCGGTTTCAGGCTGACGGCCAGACCCTGCTGCGCGATTTCCGCCGTGGCCTGCCGGGCGCGGCGGTGACCCAGATCGCGATCCGCAATCTGCAACTGGACCCCGAGGGCGTGTTCGAGAAACCCGCGCAGATCTCGCAGGGGCTGGCGGATCTGCGGATTCAGTTCAAACCCTTCCGTATCGAGTTGGGGCAGCTGCAACTGATCGAGGGCGAGCGGCGGATTTCCGGGCGTGGCGCGGTTTCGGCCGATGCGGCCGGCTGGCATGTGGCCTTCGACGCCGCGATCAACCGGATCAGCCAGCCCGATCTGCTGGCGCTCTGGCCGCCCGCGCTTGTGCCGCCGACGCGCAAATGGGTCGCCGATAACGTCGTTACCGGCGAATTGCACAACATGCGCGTCGCGCTGCGGCTGGAGCCGGGCACCGAGCCGCGGCTGGCGCTGGGGTATGAATTCCGCGGTGCCGAAGTGACGGTGATCCGGTCGCTGCCGCCCGTGCGCGAGGGGCGCGGCTTTGCCACGATCCACGAGAACCGCCATGCGCTGATGGTCGAGGAAGGCCATGTGATCCCGCCCGAAGGCGGCCAGATCGAGGTCGCCGACACAACCCTGGTGGTGCCCGACATCCGGGTGAAATTCGCACCCATGGTGGTGCGTCTGCTGACCCGCTCGCCGATCCGGGCGGCGCTGTCGCTGCTGGATCAGCCGCCTTTTGAATTTCTGAAGAAGGCCGGCAAAACTGCGGATATCGCGACCGGCTGGGCCGAGGCGCAGACCGTGCTGAACATGCGCCTCAAGCCGAAACTGACGCCCGAGGATGTCGATTTTGACGTGGTTGCGCGGCTGACCGATGTGCGCTCGGATAAGGTCGTGCCCGGGCATGTGCTGGCGGCCGACCGGCTGATGCTGAATGCCGATCGCACGGGGCTGGTGCTGTCGGGCAAGGGCGATCTGTCGGGCGTGACCTTCGATGCGCGCTGGTCGCAGCGCTTCGGCCCCGAACACAAGGGGATTTCCGCGGTCAACGGCTATGTCGAGATCACGCCCGACGCGTTGGAGACCTTCAACATCGCCCTGCCGAAGGGGGCGGTCTCGGGCACGGGCTGGGGCCATCTGGTGCTGGACCTGCACGAGGGCACGCCGCCCGGCTATTTCCTTGAAACCGACCTCAGGGGGCTGGCGTTGAAGATCCCGGAAATCGGCTGGTCGAAGGCGGCGGCCAGCAAGGGCAACCTGCAGGTCGCCGGGGCCCTGGGCGCGCCGGTGCGGGTGGATCGCATTGCGTTGCGCGCGCCGGGGCTTGCGGCCGAGGGCAAGCTGAGCCTGCAGGCCGGTGGCGGGTTCGAACGCGCATCGCTCGGTTCGGTCCAGATCGGCGACTGGTTTTCCGGCGCTGTCGATCTGGTCGGGCGGGGGGCGAACCGGGCACCGGATATCGAGGTTTCGGGCGGCTGGCTCGATTTGCGCCGTGCGGATCTGGGCAAGGGCGCGGGGGGCGGCGGGGCCGGTGGCGGCAAGATCCACGCGGCACTGGATCGGGTGACCGTCAGCGACGGCATCGCACTGACCGGGATGCGTGGAAATTTCGGAACCCGCGGCGGTTTCAACGGCACCTTCACGGCACGGGTCAACGGCACCGCCCCGATCAGCGGCGCGGTCGGCCCGGCCGATAACGGGCGCACCGCCGTGCGGATCAATGCCGAGGATGCCGGCGCGGTGCTGGCCGCTACGGGCATCTTCAGCAAGGCGCGGGGCGGGGCGTTCGACCTGACGCTCTCGCCGGTGGGGGACCAAAGCTACGAGGGCCGCGCGCGCACCACGAACTTGCGGGTCAAGGATGCGCCGGTGCTGGCCTCGATGTTGTCGGCGGCGTCGATCATCGGATTGCTGGAGCAACTGAACGGCGAGGGCATCCTGTTCACCGAGGCCGAGGCCCAGTTTCGCCTGACCCCCGAAGGTGTCAGCCTGACCCGGGGACAGGCGATCGGCGCGTCGATGGGGGTGACGATGACGGGCAATTACCTGCCGGGCATGGGCACCCTGGACATGGAGGGGGTGATTTCACCCTTCTATCTGATAAACGGCATCGGACAGATCTTTGCACGCCGGGGCGAGGGCTTGTTCGGCTTCACCTACACGCTGCGGGGCGCGGTGGCCTCGCCAAAAGTGGTGATCAATCCGCTTTCGATCTTTACGCCGGGCATGTTCCGCGAGATTTTCCGCCGCAACCCGCCGAAACTGGTCACCGAATGAAACTTTCCGATTTTGACTTCCATTTGCCCGAGGGGCTGATTGCAACGCGCCCGGCGCGGCCACGCACCGCTGCGCGCCTGCTGCTGGCTGAAGGCGACACGATCACCGATCTGCATGTCGCAGATCTGGTCGATCTGTTCCGCCCGGGCGATCGTTTGGTGTTGAACAATACCAAGGTGATCCCGGCGCGCCTGGCTGGCACGCGCCATCGCGACAGCGCGCAGGGACCAGTGGCCGCGAAGATCGAGGTCACCTTGCTGGAGCCCGCGCCGCAGGGCGAATGGGTGGCGCTTGCCAAACCGCTGCGCAAGCTGCGCGCAGGCGAGGAGATCGTGTTCTCGCCGGATCTGTCGGCCCGCGTGGTGGCGATCGAGGCCGGGCAGATGCGCATCGCCTTCAACCTGACCGGGCCGGATTTCGACGCGGCGCTGGCGGCGGCGGGGGCGATGCCGCTGCCGCCCTATATCGCTGCGCTGCGCGCCCCGGACGAGGCCGACAAGACCGATTATCAGACTGTTTTTGCACGCCATTCCGGTGCGGTCGCGGCGCCCACCGCCAGCCTGCATTTCACCCGCGAGCTGCTGGAAGCGCTGGCCGCAAAGGGGGTCGATTTCACCGAGGTCACGCTGCATGTGGGCGCGGGCACCTTCCTGCCCGTCAAGGTCGAGGATGTGACGACGCACAAGATGCACGCCGAATGGGGCGAGGTCAGCGCCCAGGCCGCGGCCGAGATCGCCGCGACGCAGGCGGCGGGCGGGCGGATCATTCCGGTCGGCACCACCGCGCTGCGGCTGATCGAAAGCGCGGCCGAGGGCGGCGAGATTGCGCCTTTCCGCGGCACCACCGAGATCTTCATCTATCCGGGCTATCAGTTCCGCGTGACCGACGCGCTGATGACGAATTTCCATCTGCCAAAATCGACGCTGCTGATGCTGGTTTCGGCGCTGATGGGCAAGGATCGCATGGCGCGGATCTACAAGCATGCGGTGGACAAAGGCTATCGCTTCTTTTCTTATGGCGATGCGTCGCTTCTGATCCCTGAAAGTCGCAAACAGCCCTGACCGGGCGATCGCGCCGCATTAGATACGGCGTTCCGCATAGAAGAGGTGCGCCATGCTGTCCGTCCTGCGTCATTCCTGGGCCCTGCTGCTGGGTATCATGCTGCTGATGGTCGGCAACGGGATGCAGGGCACGCTTCTGGGCATTCGCGGCCAGATCGAGGGAATCTCGACCTTCCAGATGTCGGTGGTGATGGCGGCCTATTTCGCGGGTTTCCTGTTCGGCTCGCGCACCGTGCCCAATCTGATCCGCAGCGTCGGCCATGTCCGCGTGTTCGCAGCCCTTGGCAGCCTGATCTCGGCGGTTCTGATCCTTTATGCCACCGCGCCGCACTGGATCGCCTGGGCCTTCATGCGGGTTCTGATCGGGTTTTCCTTTTCCGGCGTCTATATCACCGCCGAAAGCTGGCTGAATGCGGCCTCGACCAACGAAAACCGCGGCCAAGCGCTGTCGGCCTACATGATCGTGCAGATGATCGGCATCATCGGCGCGCAGCTGCTGATGAACGTGGGCGACCCGGCGGGGTATTTCCTGTTCGTCATTCCCTCGGTGCTGGTGTCGCTGGCCTTCACGCCGATCCTGTTGTCGGCGGCCCCCGCGCCCGCCTTCGCGACGATCAAGCGGATGAGCTTTGCTCAGCTTTGGCAGGCATCGCCGCTGGGCTGTGTCGGGATTTTCCTGCTGGGCGGTGTGTTTTCGGCACTGTTCGGTATGGCCTCGGTCTGGGGGACCGGCGCCGGACTGTCGGTGAAACAGATCTCGGCCTTCGTGGCGGCGATCTATGTGGGCGGGCTGTTCGCGCAATATCCGATCGGCTGGATGTCGGACCGGATGGACCGGCGCGTGCTGATCGCGACGCTTGGCGCACTGGGGGCGGTGGCGATGCTGGGGGTCTTTGTGACCGACCCTCCCTATGTGGTGCTGTTGTTGGGGGCGGCGATCATCGGCGGGGTGGCCAATCCGCTTTATTCGCTGCTGCTGGCCTATACCAACGATTTTCTGGACAGTTCCGACATGGCCTCGGCCTCGGCGGGGCTGTTGTTCATCAACGGGGTGGGGGCGATCAGCGGTCCGATCATTACCGGCTGGCTGATGGGGCTGGTCGGCCCTGGTGGGTTTTTCCTGTATCTGGCGGTTCTCAACGCCGGGGTCGCGGCCTACGCGGTCTGGCGGATGACCCGTCGCCCGGCCCCGGCCATCGAGTCGACCGGTGCCTTTGCGGTGCTGTCGCCGACCGCGACGGCCTTCGCGGTAGATGTGGCGCTGGAAACTGCACAGGAAGACAGCAACGAATCGCCTTCCGAATCGGCGGATTGAATTTCTCTGCGCATAGTTTGTGCATTGTAAAGAGTTTTGTTGATTTTTCCGATTTTCCTGTCACCGTGACGCCACAGCACTAATATTGGAAGGCGGAGAGTCATGGAACGGATCACCGAGGTGATCGCGTTCTGGCGTGACGAAGTCGGGCCGGAACGCTGGTATCAATCGAATGAGGAACTGGATCGCACGATCCGAGAGCGGTTCGAGGCGTTGTGGCAGGCTGCGCATGACGGAGAGCTGGACGACTGGGCCGATACGCCGCGGGGTGCGCTGGCGCTGGTGATCCTGTGCGATCAGCTGCCGCGCAACATGTTCCGCGGACACCCCAAAAGCTTTGCCACCGACCGCCGTGCGCGCGAAACGGCCGACCGGGCGATTGCCGAAGGGTATGACATGGCCATCGACGATCCGCTGCGGCAGTTCTTCTATGTGCCCTTCCTGCATTCCGAAAGCCTGCTCGATCAGGAGCGTGGGGTGGAGCTGTATGAGGATCGCATGCCGGACGAGCACCTGCGCCATGCCCGCGCCCATCGCGCGGTGATCGCGCGCTTCGGGCGCTTCCCTTGGCGCAACCCCTGGATCGGGCGTGCCACCAGCGACGAAGAGGCGGCATTCCTTTGGGCGGGCGGCTATGACTGGGCGGTGCGCGCCGAGAGGAAGAATAAGGTCGCCTGACGGTCGGGAACAGGGCCATTGATGCCGTCTGGAAATTAGTTTAATATCAAACTAGTTTTCAGACGGAGGAAGATCCATGGCCGCTAAAGGCTTCGACATGATCGTGATCGGTGCGGGTCCGGGCGGCTATGTTGCTGCGATCCGGGGCGCACAGTTGGGGCTGAACGTCGCCATCGTCGAGCGCGAGCATCTGGGCGGGATCTGCCTGAACTGGGGCTGCATCCCGACCAAGGCGCTGCTGCGCTCGGCCGAGGTGTTCCACCTGATGCATCGTGCCAAGGAATTCGGCCTGTCCGCCGACAAGATCGGCTTCGATCTGGATGCTGTCGTCGCGCGCTCTCGCGGGGTTGCCAAGCAGCTGTCGGGCGGCATCGGCCATCTGATGAAGAAGAACAAGGTCACCGTCTTCATGGGCGAGGCGACGCTGCCCAAGCCGGGCGTCGTTTCGGTCAAGACGGACAAGGGCACCGAGGAGCTGACCGCGAAATCCATCGTTTTGGCCACCGGCGCGCGGGCGCGCACCTTGCCGGGGCTGGAGGCCGACGGCGATCTGGTCTGGAGCTACAAGCACGCGCTGGTGCCCAAGCGCATGCCGAAAAAGCTGCTGGTGATCGGCTCGGGCGCGATCGGCATCGAATTCGCCAGCTTCTTCAATACGCTGGGCGCCGATACCACGGTGGTCGAGGTGATGGACCGTGTGCTGCCGGTCGAGGATGCGGAAATCAGCGCCTTCGCGAAGAAGCAATTCGTCAAGCAGGGCATGACGATCCTTGAGAAGACGACGGTCAAGAAACTGGACCGTGGCACCGGCAAGGTCGTGGCGCATCTGGAAGATGCCAAGGGTACCACCACAGCGGAATTCGACACGGTGATTTCGGCCGTCGGCATCGTCGGCAATGTCGAGAATCTGGGGCTCGAGGCGTTGGGGGTCAAGATCGACCGCACCCATGTGGTGACCGATGAATACTGCCGCACGGGCGTGGCGGGGCTTTATGCCATCGGCGACATCGCGGGTGCGCCCTGGCTGGCGCACAAGGCCAGCCATGAAGGCGTGATGGTGGCCGAACTGATCGCGGGCCAGCACCCGCATCCGATCAAGCCGGGCTCGATTGCCGGCTGCACCTATTGCCACCCGCAGGTCGCCAGTGTCGGCATGACCGAGGCCAAGGCGAAAGAGGCGGGGCATGAGGTGCGCGTGGGCCGCTTCCCCTTCGTGGGCAACGGCAAGGCGATTGCCCTGGGCGAGCCCGAGGGGCTGGTGAAAACCGTGTTCGATGCCAAGACCGGCGAGCTTTTGGGCGCGCATATGGTCGGCGCCGAGGTGACCGAGATGATCCAGGGCTATGTGATCGGCCGGACGCTGGAAACCACCGAGGCCGAGCTGATGGAAACCGTCTTCCCGCATCCGACGCTGAGCGAGATGATGCACGAGGCGGTTCTGGATGCCTACGGGCGCGCCCTGCATTTCTGACTTTTCGGTCAGAAATTTCTTGACCTCGCGCCGCGCCGCGGCACATTCCGCAAAGGGCCCGGGTGTCGGGCCCTTTGCCATTTTCAAAGGATGATCCGATGCAGACGCGCTGGGGGGCGGTTTTCGCACTGTGGTTTGCCGGGCTTTGTGCGGCGGGGCAGTTTTCCAAGATCGGCGTGATCTTTCCCGAACTTGCCACGCTCTGGCCTGGGGCCGGGGCGCGGCTGGGCCTGGTGGTCTCGGTCGTGGGCGTGGTGGGGGTGATCTTCGGCACCACCGCCGGGCTCTTGGTGGTGCGGCTGGGCGCGCGGCGGCTGATTATCGGTGCGCTGATCGCCGGGGCGGTGATTTCGGCGCTGCAATGCCTGCAGCTGCCGCTGGGCGTGATGATTGCCAGTCGCGTGCTCGAAGGTTTTGCCCATCTGGCAATCGTGGTGGCGGGGCCGGTGCTGATCGCCGGGGCGGCCGCGCCGCGCGATCAGGCCGCTGCAATGACCCTGTGGTCGACCTTCTTCGGGCTGGCCTTCACCGTCACAGCGCTTTTCGGCCTGCCTTTGGCGCAAAGCCATGGTGCCGCTGCGCTCTGGGCCATTCACGCGGTGCTGATGGTTCTGGCCGCGGCGCTGCTGGTCCGGGTGCTGCCGCCTGAGGCGCGCCAGCCTGCGCAGGTGCCGCTGCGGCTGCCTGCGCTGCTGAGCGATACGCGGGCGATCTATGCCAGCCCGAGCGTCGCCGCGCCTGCCATGGGGTTTGTCTTCTACACGCTGATCTTCGTGGCTGCGCTGACGCTGGTGCCGGGGCTTGTCGCGCCGCAGTTCCGCGCGCTGACCGCCACCGTGATGCCGCTTGTCTCGATCGCCAGCTCGCTGGGCGTCGGGGTCGCGCTGACCCGGCGCCTGGGCGCGGTGCGGGTGGTGCAGATCGGTTTCGCCGGGGGCGCGCTGGCGGCATTGCTGTGGCTGCTGGCTTCGGGGCTGGGGCAGGTCGGCGCGGCGCTGCTGATTTCGGCCAGCCTTGGGCTGGTGCAGGGCGCCAGCTTCGCGGCCATCCCCGAACTGAACCCGACACCCGAAGCGCGCGCCCGGGCGGCGGGGGCCATTGCGCAGCTGGGAAATGTCGGCACCACGCTGGGCACGCCCGTGCTGCTGGCGCTGGCTGCGCAGCTGGGGCCCGCCGCGCTGACGCTGTTTACGCTGCCGCTCTGTCTGGGCGGGATTGCGGTGCATGTTTGGCTGCGCCGCCGCCGCACCCGCTTCTGACCGGCGGGCGAGGCCCTTTTTTCAGCTTGCGAAAATATCTCGCAAGGGTCTGGGGGCGGGCAGCCCCCGGCGTCCGCTGTTACCGCTCGATTGCGCCGCCGGCCGCGTGCCAGTCATAAAGCCCGCCGAGGTTGTAAACCGTCTTGTAGCCCATTTGCAGCAGCATCTGCCCCGCGCCCTGGCTGCGCGCCCCCGAAGCGCAATAGACCGCCACCGGCTTGTCCAGCGAAAGGTCTTTCAGGCATTCCGGGCTGGCCGGATCGCATTTCATCTTCAGCGCCATCAGCGGCACATGCAGCGCCCCTGCGGCCTTGCCGCTCGCGCGCAGTTCCATCCCGTCACGCACGTCGATCAGCGTGATCTCGCCCGCAGCCACCTTGGCCACCGCGTCTTTGGGATTGATCCGCTCCACACGCGCGCCGCCGGGGGCCGAGGGACGAAGGAAGTTGAACATCGCGTTACCTTTCGCTGAGGGGTCCAGGGCCCCGTTTGCCCTGATGTGGTCAGATGGGGGGCGCAAATCAAGAGGAAATGCTGCATCGCAGCTAAATTTGTATTCACAAAACGGAATGAGTGATGCCGGGGGCCGTCTGTTGGCCGGGGCGCTGAAATCGCGGGCGCAGGACGAAGCGGCGCGAAACGCAGCAAGCCCGTGTTTCCCGCCAAAAGTTCCCCCTTCGTTCGCATATTTGGGTTGGAGACTCGCCCGCGCTCGCCTATCTAGGGAGGGTGGAAACGGGGGCAGTCATGGCCGAGCAGAAGTTCATCGAGGTGCGCGGCGCGCGCGAGCACAACCTCAAGGGCGTTGATCTGGATATTCCGCGCGATCAGTTCGTGGTTATCACCGGCCTCTCGGGCTCCGGCAAGTCCAGCCTTGCCTTCGACACGATCTATGCCGAAGGCCAGCGCCGCTATGTCGAAAGTCTGTCGGCCTATGCCCGGCAGTTCCTCGACATGATGGGCAAGCCCGATGTCGACCATATCTCGGGGCTGAGCCCGGCGATTTCCATCGAGCAGAAGACCACCTCGAAGAACCCGCGCTCGACCGTCGGCACCGTGACCGAGATCTACGACTACATGCGCCTGCTGTTCGCGCGCGCCGGCACCCCCTACAGCCCCGCGACCGGCCTGCCGATCGAGGCACAGCAGGTGCAGGACATGGTCGACCGGATCATGGCGCTGCCCGAGGGTACGCGCGGCTATCTGCTTGCGCCCATCGTGCGCGACCGCAAGGGCGAATACCGCAAGGAATTCATAGAACTGCACAAGCAGGGCTTTCAGCGCGTCAAGGTCAACGGCGCGTTCTACGAGCTTGAGGAACCGCCCGTTCTGGACAAGAAGTTCCGCCACAATATCGACGTGGTGGTGGACCGGATCGTGGTACGCGAAGGCCTGGAAACGCGGCTGGCCGACAGTCTGCGCACCGCGCTGAATCTGGCTGACGGGATCACGCTGTTCGAAGAAGCGCTGAGCGCCGAGCAGTTGGAGGCGGGGCAGGAGCCGCTGAAACTGACCTTCAGCGAGAAATTCGCCTGTCCGGTGTCGGGCTTCACCATCCCGGAAATCGAGCCGCGGCTGTTTTCCTTCAACGCGCCCTTCGGGGCCTGCCCGGTCTGCGACGGGCTTGGGGTCGAGCTGTTCTTCGACGAACGCTTGGTGGTGCCCGATGTCACGCTGACCCTGGCGCAGGGGGCGCTGGCACCTTGGGCCAAGTCGAAAAGCCCCTATTTCACCCAGACCATCGACGCGCTGGCGAAACATTACGGTTTCGATAAACGCAAGCAGTGGAAGGACTTGCCCGCCGAAGTTCAGATGCTTTTCCTGTATGGTTCGGGCGAGGACGAGATCCGGTTCCGCTTCGATGAAGGCGGTCGTGTCTATGAGGTCAGCCGCACCTTCGAAGGCATCGTCCCGAACATGGAGCGCCGCTATCGCGAGACCGACAGCGCCTGGTCGCGCGAGGAGATGGAGCGCTATCAGAACAATCGTCCCTGCGGCGCCTGCCATGGTTACCGGCTGAAGCCGGAGGCGCTGGCGGTGAAGATCGGCGGTCTGCATATCGGTCAGGTGGTCGAGATGTCGATTAAGGAGGCCTTCGCCTGGATCGCGACCGTGCCCGCCTCGCTGAGCAAACAGAAGAATGAAATCGCCCATGCGATCCTCAAGGAAATCCGCGAACGCCTTGGATTTCTTGTGAATGTCGGGCTCGATTACCTGACGCTTTCGCGTGCGGCGGGCACCTTGTCGGGCGGCGAAAGTCAGCGGATCCGGCTGGCCAGCCAGATCGGATCGGGGTTGACCGGGGTGCTTTATGTTCTCGACGAACCCTCGATCGGGCTGCATCAGCGCGACAATGACCGGCTTCTGGGTACGCTCAAGAACCTGCGCGATCAGGGAAATTCGGTGCTGGTGGTCGAACATGACGAAGACGCGATCCGCCACGCCGATTACGTTTTCGACATCGGCCCGGGTGCCGGTGTGCATGGCGGGCGGGTGGTGGCGCAGGGCACGCCCGCTGAAATCGCCGCCGATCCGGCCAGTCTGACGGGGCAATATCTGTCGGGCACACGGCGCATCGAAGTACCCGCCGAGCGGCGCAAGGGAAACAAGAAAAAACTAACAGTTGTAAAGGCTTGCGGGAACAACTTGAAAGATGTGACGGTCGATTTTCCGCTTGGAAAATTCGTCTGCGTCACGGGGGTGTCGGGCGGCGGCAAGTCCACGCTGACCATCGAGACCCTGTTCAAGACCGCCAGCATGCGGCTCAACGGCGCGCGCCAGACGCCCGCGCCCTGCGACACGGTCAAGGGGCTTGAACATCTGGATAAGGTGATCGACATCGACCAGCGTCCGATCGGCCGCACGCCGCGCTCGAACCCGGCCACCTATACCGGCGCCTTCACCCCGATCCGCGACTGGTTCGCAGGCCTGCCCGAGGCCAAGGCGCGCGGCTACAAGCCGGGGCGGTTCAGCTTCAACGTCAAGGGTGGCCGTTGCGAGGCCTGCCAGGGCGACGGGGTGATCAAGATCGAGATGCACTTCCTGCCCGATGTCTATGTCGAATGCGAAACCTGCAAGGGCCATCGCTACAACCGCGAAACGCTGGAAGTTACCTTCAAGAACAAGAGCATCGCCGACGTTCTTGATATGACGGTCGAAGACGCGCAGGAGTTTTTCAAGGCCGTGCCCTCGATCCGCGAAAAGATGGATGCGCTGGTCGAGGTGGGGCTGGGCTATATCAAGGTCGGCCAGCAGGCGACCACTCTGTCGGGGGGCGAGGCACAGCGCGTCAAGCTGTCGAAAGAACTCAGCCGCCGCGCGACGGGGCGCACGCTTTATATCCTTGATGAACCGACGACGGGCCTGCATTTCGAGGATGTACGCAAACTGCTGGAGGTGCTGCACAGTCTGGTCGATCAGGGCAATACCGTGGTGGTGATCGAACATAACCTCGATGTCATCAAGACGGCCGACTGGATCATCGACATTGGCCCCGAGGGGGGCGACGGCGGCGGCGAGGTGGTGGCCGAGGGCACCCCTGAAGAGGTTGCCCTGAACCCGCGCAGTCATACGGGGCGCTATCTTGCCCCGATGCTGGGGATCAAGGCTGCGGCGGAATAGGGGGCGCTGCCGCCTCGGGCTAGGGTCGCTTACCCCCGAGGTATCTTGGGAAAGATGAAAGGGCCGTTTCTTCTGGCCTGAATATTCGCATGAGGCGAAGCCCGGGGGGCTACGCCTTCTTCCATCGCTCAGCGGCGGGCGCGGCCGACGACTTCCAGAACCGTCGCGGTGGCCGCGGATACCTTGTAGATCGTGCCGTTGACCAGATAATACCGCCATGGCCCGTCGACGGGGGGCAGACCATGGCGTTTCAGATCCATCAGCATGGAATGCTCGTAAACGGGGAAGGCATCGCCGGGGGCATAGTCCGGCGCTGTGGCATTGGACAACACCCAGCGTGTGCCCTGCTTGCAAAACCGGTCGCCGGTCGCGGACAGAACCCTGCATTCGGGGGCGGTCCCGGTCGTGGGCACTTCTTGCGCCCCGGCCGGCGCCGAGAGCGCAAGAAGTGCCGCTAGTCTGGGAATATGACGGGCCAGAGCCATCAATTGACCAGTGCAGAAATCGCTCCGATCAGCGCCAGAACCTTCCCGGTTTCGCGGTCCACCCGATAGATGTAGTCGCCGCTTTGCCAATAGGTCTGGCGCGGGTCGAGGCGATAGCGCGTGGGGTCGCGGATCACGATGTAATCCGACTCGATGCGTTCTCCCCGTTGCCAGATGCGTTTCGCATGGCCGGGGGGCAGGCAGCCGTTGTTCTTTTTGGCCAGCCCGGGCGGGCAGCCCTGCGCGACCTGCACGAAACCATGGTCGTGACCATGCTTGTTGGGTTTGTCGGCCAAGGCGGCCGCCGGGGCGAGGGCGAGCGACGCCCCGATCAGGATATGGGCAAGGTGGGTCATGATGTCGGTCTGCCTTGTTCTGCTGCGATTATCTGGCCCACAGATAAAGTTTCAATCCACGGGCGCCAATTCAACGCCTGGTGATTGCGCAAGGTTCCGCGCACCATGCCTTTTCGCCCCCGCCCGGCCCGTTGCGGTCGGGCGGGGGCAAGGGCTTATTTCTTCATCGGGCAGGTGTTCAGTCCGAAGATCGAATAAAGCGGGCAGGTGCCCAGCAGGCCGGTGGCCAGCGGCACGATGCCGATCAGATAGGCCCAGCGATAGGTCGCTTCGGCGTTGAGGAAAAAGCCCGCCAGCAGGGCGAGGCCGACAACGATGCGCAGGATGCGATCCATCCCGCCGACATTGCTTTTGAACATGTGTATCTCCAGTCTTGCGCGTTTCAGGCCGCTGGGGCACGCAGCCTTGTGTGCCCTCGGTCAGATGACCCTAGCACGGCTTGGGCATGGCGTCTGTGACATGATCACGCAGTCGGGCACGGTGCGGGCTGGCCAGTCGGGACCTCAGCCGCCTTCGCTCAGCGCCAATCGGCGCAAGGCGCCGGGGTCGGTCAGCACCACCGCGCCGCGTTCGGTCTGCACCCAGCCGCGGCGGGCAAAGGCATCGAGCCTGCGCGAGACGACCTCGCGGGCCGATCCGATCTGGGTGGCGATCTCGGCCTGGGTGGCCTGCACGCGGCCGCCCTCGGCCCGGGTGCAAAGCCAGTCGGCCAGACGGCATTCCACGGACTGGAAAGAGACCCGCTCCATCAGCTGGATCATCCCTCCCATCCGTTCCGCGAAAGCCGCAAAGACCAGTTGACGAAAGGCCGGGGCGCTGTCCATCAGCGCACGGAACAACGGGCGCGGGATCATCACCACTTCGGTTTCCTGTGCGGTGATCGCCTCGGTCGAATAGGGCGCCTCGCCCAAGAGCCCGAGCGTCGTCTGCACGCAGCTTTGGCCGGGCTCGACCGCATAAAGCAGCAATTCACGCCCGCCCGCGCCGGTCAGGAACACCTCGATCCGGCCCGACAGAACGATGGCGAAGCCCTCGACCGCATCGCCGGGGCGAAACAGCACGGTGCCGCGCGGCAAGGTCTGCTGCGGCAGCCCCGCAAGCCGGGCGCGCGAGGGCGCGTCAAGCGCATCGAGCGCGGGGGTGTGCGAAATCCAGTCGGTCATGCGCCGGTTGTAGCGCCTCGGCGGGCGGGCGCAAGCACCCGCACCGCCGCATCCGGTTCTCATTTCATCAAATCGCTCATCAGCCCCATCACCGCGATGACCTTCAGCGTATCACTGTCAACGCGCACGATGGTGCCGTCGAGCACCCGGTAATGCTGATGGGCGGGGGGCTTGGGCAGACGGCTGATCTTGGCCTGCTGAAAGATCGGCGCCCCCTTGGCCGAGGCGCCGATGCGCGGCATCACATGGGCCTGAACCTTGTTCTGCTGCCGGTTTTGTTGGCGCACCGTATTCTGGTCGCGGTTCTGAATTGCCGGGACCGCCTGTTTGCCGCTGGCGTTATTGCATTGCAACTTGCCATTGGGCAGCAGGACGCATCCGGGCGGGATTTGCTGGCCCTTCGGTTGTGCCTGTGCAAACGGGGCCGACAGCCCCAGTGCCAGAACCCCCGCCATGGAGGCCAGGGTCAGTTTCGTCATGATTCTCGTCATCTCTGCTCTCCTCGAAGACTGAGCTTCAAGATGAACGTCGGGGCGGGCGATTTCCGTCGCCCGCCCCGGTCATGTCCTGCGGTTCGCGCGGATCGTCGCTCAGCCTTGCCGGCCGCGCCCCTCGAACCGCGGCAGCATCGCCGAAAAATCCATGCCGCGGCCGTTCTCTGCCTCGACGAACTGGGTATAGAGTGCGGTGGCCAGTTGCCCCATCGGGGTGTCCGCATCGGCGCTGTCGGCGGCCTGCTGGCTCAGCCGCAGGTCTTTCAGCATCAGCTCGGCCGCGAAGCCGGGTTTGTAGCCGTTGTCTGCGGGCGTCGTCGGCCCCACGCCCGGGGCCGGGCAATAGGCGTTCATCGACCAGCTGTACCCCGACGAGGTCGAGACCACGTCGAACATCTTCTGCCGGTCAAGGCCCAGCTTGTCGGCCAGCGCGAAAGCCTCGCAGGTGGCGATCATCGTCACGCCCAGGATCATGTTGTTGCAGATCTTGGCGGATTGCCCGGCGCCCGCGGCCCCGCAGTGCACGGCCTTCTGACCCATGATGTCAAACAGCGGCTTGACCGTGGCGAAGGCCGCATCCGGGCCGCCGACCATGAAGGTCAGCGTGCCGTTGGTGGCGCCACCGACCCCGCCCGAAACGGGCGCGTCCAGCGCGCTCAGCCCCGCTGCGGCGGCCTCTTCGGCCACGGCGCGCGCGCTGTCCACATCGACGGTCGAGCAATCGCACAGCACCGCACCGGGCTTCATCGCCGGGATCACCTCGGCCGCCACGGCGCGCAGGATCGCGCCGTTGGGCAGCATGGTGATGACCACATCGGCGCCCTGTGCGGCCGCTGCGGCGCTTTCGGCGCGGGTCACGCCCTCGGGGCAGGGGGCGGTCAGGTCAAACCCCGTCACCGCATGGCCTGCCTTGACCAGATTGGCCGCCATCGGCCCACCCATGTTCCCAAGTCCGATAAATCCGACGTTCATACTATCCTCCCCAAAAGTCCGGCCGCCGCGTCAGGCGTCGGCAAAGTCGATCCGCCATTGCGCGGGCAGCGGCGCCAGAAGCGCCGCGACCACCGCGTCGGGCAGCGTGTCATGCGTGTATTTCCACTGCGGCTTGCGGTCTTTGTCGATGATCTGGGCGCGCACGCCTTCCAGAAATTCGGCATGTTCGACCGCGCGCAGGGTGAAGCGGAATTCATTCTCCAGCGCGGCGCGAATGGTGGGGTTCGCCCGCGTCATCCGCACCAGGGCCAGGGTCGCCGCCTCGGACAGGGCCGAGTTGCGCCGCAGGGTTTTCAACGCGGCCGCGGCGAATTCGGTGCCCGAAGCCTCCAACGCCGCAAGGATGGCATGCAGATCCGGCGCGCCGAAGGCCGCGTCGATTTCAACACGCTGTGCAGCGAGCTGGCCGGGCTGCGCGGGCTGCCCGCCCGGCGGCAGGATGCCCGGATCGCCGGTCGCGATCAGCTGCGCCTTCAGCGCCTCCCATTCCGCCTCGGGCACATAAAGATCGGCGAACCCCGCATAGATCGCATCGGCCGCGCCGATCCGCCCGCCGGTCAGGCCCAGATATTCGCCCACATGCCCCGGCGCCCGCGCCAGGATCAGCGTGCCGCCCACATCCGGGATCAGGCCGATGCCGGTCTCGGGCATGGCGATCTGGGTGCTGTCGCCGACGATGCGGTGGCTGGCGTGGCCGCCGACGCCCACGCCGCCGCCCATCACGAAGCCCTGCATGAAGGCCACGATCGGCTTGGGATATTCGGCGATCTTCGCGTTCATCCGGTATTCGTCGCGCCAGAAGCGCGGGCCGATCTCGAAATCGCCCTTGCGGCCCTCGTGATAGATCGCGGCGATATCGCCGCCCGCGCAAAACGCCCTGTCGCCTGCGGCGTCGATCAGGACGGCGGCGACCTCGGCATCGTCGCGCCAGCGGTCCAGCGCGTCTTCAATCACCACGGCCATCTCGTGATCCAGCGCATTGAGCGCCGCCGTGCGATTGAAGGTCAGCCGCCCGACGCGGCCTTCCTTGCGGGCGATCATCGTCGGAAGCTCTGTCATCAGCCGCGCTCCGCCAGCAATGCGCGGCCGACGATCAGCCGCATGATTTCATTGGTGCCTTCCAGAATCTGATGCACGCGCAAGTCGCGCACCAGCTTCTCGATCCCGTAATCGGCCAGATAGCCATAACCGCCATGCAGTTGCAGGCACTGGTTGGCCACGTCAAACGCCGCGTCCGTCACATAAAGCTTTGCCATCGCGCAGAACTTTGTGGCATCCGGGGCCTTGTTGTCCAGCTTCCACGCCGCTTGGCGCAGGAAGATCCGGGCCGATTGCAGCTTGACCTCCTGCTCGGCCAGACGGAATTGCAGCGCCTGGAACTGATCGAGCGATTTGCCGAAGGCCTTGCGCTCGCCCATGTAATTCAGCGTCGCGTTCAGCGCCGCCTGCGCGCCGCCAAGCGCCGAGGCCGCGATGTTGAGCCGCCCGCCATCCAGCCCGGCCATCGCGTAGACAAATCCCTTGCCCTCTTCGCCCAGCAGGTTTTCGGCAGGCACCGCACAATCGTCGAACTGCACCTGCGCGGTCGGCTGCGCACGCCAGCCCATCTTGTCTTCCAGCCCGCCAAAGCTCAGCCCGGGGGTGCCGTCCTCGACGATTACCGTCGAAATCCCCTTGGGGCCATCATCGCCGGTGCGCACCATGGTGACATAGACATCGGAATAGCCGCCGCCCGAGATGAAGGCTTTCGAGCCGTTCAGAACCCAGCCCGCATCGCCGCGCACGGCCCGGGTGCGCAGCGCCGCCGCGTCCGACCCCGAGCCCGGCTCGGTCAGGCAGTAGGAGAAGATCTTTTCCATCGAACACAGCTGCGGCAGCCAGCGCGCCTTGTCTTCGGGCGTGCCGAACTTGTCGATCATCCCGCCGCACATGTTGTGGATCGACAGGAAGCTGCCCACCGCCGGGCAGGCCATCGCCAGCGCTTCGAACACCAGCGTCGCATCAAGCCGCGTGAGCCCCGATCCGCCAAATTCTTCCGAGACATAGATCCCGCCAAGGCCCAGCTCGGCCACCTTGGACCACAGCTCTTTCGGGATCGTGCCGGCCGCTTCCCAGTCCCGCGCGAAGGGGGCGATATGCTCTTGCCCGAAGGCATAGGCCATATCGAAAATCGCCTGCTGTTCTTCGCTCAGCGCAAAATCCATGGTTTCCTCCCCGAAACTTTGGAAATGAACATCTGTTTAATTGGCAAACCTTGCACGAATTTTGCAAGGCGAAGGGCAGGGGCGCTGCCCCTCTTTTGCCTGCGGCAAAATTCACCCCGGGATATTTTGACCAAGATGAAAACGCAAAAGGGGCTGTTTCAGCTTGGTAAAAATATCCCCGCCGGAGGCAAGCCGCGCCCCGCAGGGCGCGGCCCGTCTGATCTTAGTCGAGCGCCTTGAAGTTCAGCGCCACGCCGTCCTTGATCCCCGAGAACCAGCGCGCGGTGACGGTCTTGGTTTTCGTGTAGAAGCGGAAGGCATCGGGGCCGTATTGGTTCAGGTCGCCGAAGGCCGATTTCTTCCAGCCGCCGAAGGTGTAGTAGCTCAGCGGCACCGGGATCGGGAAGTTGATGCCGACCATGCCGACATTGACGCGGCTGGCGTAATCGCGGGCAGTGTCGCCATCGGCGGTGAAGATCGAGGTGCCGTTGCCGAATTCGTTGTCCATCACCAGCTTGAGCGCGTCTTCATAGCTGTCCTGACGCACCATCGACAGCACCGGGCCAAAGATTTCCTGGGTATAGATGTCCATGTCGGGGGTGACGTTGTCGAACAGCGTCGGGCCGACGTAATAGCCGTTCTCATAGCCCTGGATGTTCAGGTTGCGGCCGTCGACGACCAGCGTCGCGCCGGCATCCACGCCCGAGCTGATCAGGCCTTCGATCCGGGCCTTGGCCTGGGCCGTGATGACGGGGCCGAAGTCCACATCGGCGCCGCCGGTATAGGGGCCGACTTTCAGCTTGTCGATCTTCGGCACCAGACGCTCGATCAGCGCTTCGGCGGTGCCTTCGCCCACCGGAACCGCGACCGAGATCGCCATGCAGCGTTCGCCCGCAGCGCCCATCGAGGCACCCACCAGCGCGTCGGCGGCCTTGTCCATGTCGGCGTCGGGCATGATGATCATGTGGTTCTTCGCGCCGCCGAAGCACTGCGCGCGCTTGCCGTTATTGGCCGCGCGGCCATAGATGTATTGCGCGATCGGGGTGGAGCCGACGAAGCCCACGGCCTGCACGGTTTCATTGTCGAGGATCGCGTCGACCACGTCCTTGTCGCCGTTCACCACCTGCAGCACGCCATCGGGCAGGCCCGCTTCCTGTGCCAGTTGCGCCAGACGGATCGAGGTCGAGGGGCAACGCTCGGACGGTTTCAGGATCATCGCGTTGCCCGCGCTCAGCGCCGGGCCCATTTTCCACAGCGGGATCATCGCCGGGAAGTTGAACGGCGTGATGCCGGCAACGACGCCCAGCGGCTGACGCATCGAATAGATGTCGATGCCCGGGCCGGCGCCATCGGTATATTCACCCTTCAGCAGCGCGGGCGCGCCCATACAGACCTCGATCACCTCGAGCCCGCGCTGCACGTCACCGCGCGCATCGGGCAGGGTCTTGCCGTGTTCGAGCGAGACCAGCTCGGCCAGCTCGTCCATGTGCTGATTGATCAGATCGGCGAATTTCATCATCACCCGCGCGCGGCGCTGCGGGTTGGTGGCGGCCCAGGCGACCTGCGCCTTTTCGGCATCCGCCACGGCGGCATCCAGTTCGGCGGGCGTGGCCAGCGCAACTTTTGCCTGCTGTTCCCCGGTGGCCGGGTTGAACACATCGGCGAAACGTCCCGAGGTGCCCGCAACCAGCTTGCCGTTAATCCAGTGACCGATCTCTTTCATGCTATCCTCCCAAGGATTGTCTGGCGGAAGTTTATTCTTGCGAAAATGCCAAATAAAGGGGAAGTCTGGCAAAGGTGTTTTGCATTATTGCAAAACTTTCAAAGGGGGGATGCCGCATGGATTGGGATGACCTGCGCATTTTTCTGGCTGTTGCACGGGCCGAGAGCCTGTCCGGCGCGGGGCGGGTGCTGAAATGCGACGCGGCCACGGTGGGGCGGCGGATCGCGCGGCTGGAAGACGGGATCGGCGCGAAACTGTTCCTGAAATCGCCGCAGGGCTATGCGCTGACCGAAGCCGGGTCGCGGCTGCTGCCGCATGCCGAACGCGCCGAGGCGGCGCTTGCCGGGGCGGCAGAGGAGCTGGGCGGCAATGCCGGGCGGCTGACCGGCCAGTTGCGGATCGGGGCGCCGGATGGTTGCGCGAACTACCTGCTGCCGCAGGTCTGCGCGGCGATCTGCGACGCCAACCCGGGGCTGGAGATCCAGATCGTGGCCTTGCCGCGGGTGTTCAACCTGTCCAAGCGCGAGGCCGACATGGCGATCGCGGTCTCGCCGCCCTCGGCCGGGCGGCTGACGGTGCAGCGGCTGACGGATTATCAACTGCATCTGGCCGCGCATCGCGATTATCTGGACCGTTCCCACCCCATCGCCGGCAAGGCCGATCTGCGCGGGCACCGGATGATCGGCTATATCCCCGACATGATCTTTGACAAGGAACTGGATTACTTTGCCGAAACCGGCTGCGAGACGGTCGGGCTGGCCTCCAATTCGGTCTCGGTGCAGATGCAGATGGTGCGCGCGGGCGCGGGGCTGGCGATCGTGCATGATTTCGCGATTCCCTTCACGCCGGGGGTGGTGCGGGTGCTGCCCGATCAGATTGCGCTGACCCGCGCGTTCTGGCTGATCCGCCATGCCGACGACCGCCGCTCGGAACGGTTGACGCGGCTGGCCGAGGCCTTGGGGCAGGGGCTGCGCGCCGAGGTCGCCCGGCTGGAAGCGCTTGCAGCCACAAGTTGCGTTAACGCTATCACTGCCGCTTGACAGATTGTCGCACTCCGGTGACGCTGGGATAGAAGCGAAGCAAAGGGGAGGTTGCGATGCAGGTTTTGCAGATTCTGAAATCCAAGGGCGACGATGGCGTGGTCACGGTCGTTCCGGGCACCAGCGTGGGCGCGGTGGCTGAAATCCTGTCGCAACGCAAGATCGGCGCGCTGATCATCTCGCGCGATGGCAAACATGTGGACGGGATCGTGTCGGAACGCGACGTGGTGCGCGAACTGGGGCGGCGCGGGGCTGCGGTGCTGACGATTCCGGTCGATGAGATTATGACAAAAAACGCGATCGGCTGCGCGCGCACCGATACCACCGCCCGTGTCACCGAGGTGATGAGCAGCGGCGGTTTCCGCCATATGCCGGTGATGGAAGGCGATGAAATGGTCGGCCTGATCTCGATTCGGGACGTCATCGCGGCCCGCCTGCAAGAGTTGCACATGGAAAAAGAGGCCCTCACGGGCATGATTATGGGCAACTGACGCCGCGCTGCGGCAAGAGGGTGCTTGCATTCGGGCGCGCAATATTGTTGCGTGCCCTCACCATGTCGTGATTGGCACCCAAGGAGCACCGCGATGCGCATTGGCCTCTACCCTGGCACTTTTGACCCGGTAACCCTGGGACATATCGACATTATCCAACGCGCGCTGGCGCTGGTGGATCGTCTGGTGATCGGGGTTGCGATCAACCGCGACAAGGGGCCGCTGTTCAACCTGGAAGAGCGCGTGTCGATGATCGAGGCGGAATGCGCCGAGATCACCGCGCGCTGTGGCGGGGAAATCGTCGTGCATCCGTTTGAAAACCTGCTGATCCATTGCGCCCGCGACGTCGGCGCCAATGTCATCATCCGTGGCCTGCGCGCGGTGGCCGATTTCGAATATGAATTCCAGATGGTCGGCATGAACCGCGCGCTGGATGCCAGCGTCGAGACGGTGTTCCTGATGGCCGACGCCCGGCGTCAGGCGATTGCCTCGAAACTGGTGAAGGAAATCGCCCGGCTGGATGGCGATGTGTCGCGCTTCGTCACGCCTGCGGTCAAGGACGCGCTGATGGCGCGTTTCGGCAAGGTCTGAGCCTACATCCCGAGTCCGGGCAGCGCGCCGATCGTCACGAAGGCGCGCAGCACCGCATCCACGGCTACGGCGGCCAGGATCATGCCCATCACGCGGCTGATGACGGCCGCGCCGGTGGTGCCGATCACCCGGTGCAGCGGTTCGGCCAGCAGCATGATCGCCAGCGTCACCAGCAGCACCAACCCCATCATCGCCGTCGTCAGCGCCTGATGCGCCACTGAGAAACGATCATTGTCAGTCAGGATCACCACCGCCAGCATCGCCCCGGGCGAGGCGATCGACGGAATGGCCACCGGAAACACCGAGGTCTGGCGCACCCGCTCGGCGGCGGCGATTTCATCCTCGGGCTTGGAGTGGCCGAAAATCATTGTCAGCGCGAAGAGGAACAGCACGATCCCGCCCGCGATCTGAAAGGCGGGCAGGGCCAACCCCAACGCGTCCAGAACGATCTGACCCAGAACGATGAAGGCGGTCAGCACCCCGAAGGAAACGACAATCGCCCGCAGCGCGACCGACCGGCGATGCGCGGCGCTCATTCCCTGGGTGACGGCCAGAAACACCGGCAATGTGCCGATCGGGTCGATCACGACCCAGAGGGTGATGAATTCCTGCAAAAGCTGGGCGGGGGAAAGCAACAGACGGTCCTTTCAGGGAGATGCCGTGTTGTACCGAGCGGGCGGTGAAAAACAAAGGGGCTGGCGCTCACATTCGCGCCAGCCCTTTGATGTATCTTGGAATTTCCGAGAGTCGGCCTCAGATCAGCTTGCCCATCGCCACGGCGGTGTCGCTCATCCGGTTGGAGAAGCCCCATTCGTTGTCATACCAGGTCAGGATGCGGCACATCCGGCCATCCATCACATGCGTCTGATCCAGCGCGAAGGTCGAGCTGTGCGGGTCGTGGTTGAAGTCGATCGAGACATTCGGCCGCGCGGTGTAGTTCAGGATGCCCTTCAGCGGCCCGGCCCCAGCGGCAGCGATGATCGCCTCGTTGATTTCCTCGACCGTGGTGTCGCGCGCGGCTTCGAAGGTCAGATCGACGACCGAGACGTTCGGCGTCGGCACGCGGATCGCCACACCGTCAAGCTTGCCCTTCAGCGCGGGCAGCACCAGCCCCACGGCCTTGGCGGCCCCTGTGGTGGTGGGGATCATGCTCATCGCGGCGGCGCGGGCGCGATAGAGGTCGGAATGCATCGTGTCCAGCGTCGGCTGATCGCCGGTGTAGCTGTGGATCGTGGTCATAAAACCTTTGACGATGCCGATCTTGTCGTGCAGCACCTTGGCCACCGGCGCCAGACAGTTCGTTGTGCAGCTGGCATTCGAGACGATCAGCTGATCGGCGGTCAGCGTGTCGTGGTTCACGCCGTAGACGATGGTGTTGTCGGCCCCTTTCGACGGCGCCGAAACCAGCACCCGGCTAGCGCCGTTTTCCAGATAGACCGCGGCCTTTTCCCGGTCGCGGAAGATGCCGGTGCATTCCATGACGATATCGACATGCGCCCAGGGCAGTTCGGCGGGGTTGCGGATCGCGGTGACCTCGATCGGGCCGCGGCCCACGTCGATCGTGCCGGCGGTGGATTTCACCTCGACCGGAAAGCGACCATGGACAGAATCGAACTGCAGCAGATGGGCGTTGGTCGCGACCGGCCCCAGATCGTTGATCGCCACCACCTCGATATCGGTGCGGCCCGATTCGATGATGGCACGCAGCACGTTACGCCCGATCCGCCCAAATCCGTTGATCGCTACCTTGACCGTCATCTCAGTCTCCTCTGGCTCTGCGCTGCAGCACAATCTGCGCTTAGCGCTAACATCGCCTTTCCGCGCAAAAGGTCAATTGAAAGCTAGGGCTCTCAGCGCCAGAAGGCGACATAATCCAGAAGATCGACGATTTTTCGGGCCAGAAAAACAGAAGCGCTCCAGTCGTTGGCAAAACCGTCGACCAGAGCGCAAATAATGACCAAGGCTGCGAGCCCGATGGCGATGGGAGTGTTCATTCCGTCCCTCTGTCACCGGGCCTATGCGCCCGGATTTATTGCAAAAGCCGCCCCATGGCGCCGGCCACATCGGCCATCCGGCACGAGAAGCCCCATTCGTTGTCATACCAGGCCAGAACCCGCACCAGCTTGCCGCCGGTGACCTTGGTCTGGTCGGGGGCGAAGATAGACGAATAGGGCGTGTGGTTGAAGTCGATCGAGACTTTCGGCTCGGGGTCATAGGCCAGGACCATGCCCATGTAGCCCTGCGCGGCCTCGCGCACGATTTCGTTGACCTCATCCTTGGTCACCGATTTGCCGGCGACAAAGGTCAGATCGACCGCCGAGACGTTGGGCGTGGGCACGCGCAGCGCGGTGCCGTCGAGCTTGCCGGCCAGTTCCGGCAGCACTTCGCCGATCGCCTTGGCGGCGCCGGTCGAGGTCGGGATCATCGCCATCGCCGCGGCGCGGGCGCGATACAGGTCCTTGTGGCGGCGGTCCAGCGTCGGCTGATCGCCGGTGTAGCTGTGCACCGTGGTCATGATGCCGGATTCGATGCCGATCGTGTCGTTCAGCACCTTGGCCAGCGGCGCCAGGCAGTTCGTGGTGCACGACCCGTTCGACACGACCAGATGATCGGCCTTCAGCGCGCGGTGGTTCACACCATACACCACGGTCAGGTCGGCATTGGTGGCCGGGGCCGAGACCAGCACGCGTTTCGCGCCGCGGGTCAGGTGAACGGCGGCCTTGTCACGGGCGTTGAATTTGCCGGTGCATTCCAGCACGACGTCGACGCCATCCCAGTTCAGCTCGTCGGGGTTGTAGGTCGACATCACCTCGATCGGGCCCTGACCCAGATCAAGCGTCTTGCCCGAGATCTTGACCGGGCCGCCGAACCGGCCATGCACCGAGTCGTATTTCAGCAGATGGGCGTTGGTTTCGATCGGGCCGGTGGCGTTGATCTTGACAACCTGCACGTCATTGCGCGCGGCTTCGGCGATATGGGCAAGCGTGCAGCGGCCGATGCGGCCGAAGCCGTTGATCCCGATGGTGACGGTCATATGCGCTCTCCTGACTGGGCGATGCGGGGTCGCTCGCGGGTCCATGCGAATTCTGGCATGGCGATACCACGCTCTGCCCTTTCGGAAAACCCGCCGTTTCAAGGTGATAGCGGAAACATCGGGTGTTGGCGGTAACGTTAGCGGCAAAGCGGCGCATCCTTGTGCACCGCCTGTGGCCCGGCGGGGGCGCCCACAGGCGCGAAGAAGACGACAGAATCGCCCTTGTCGCAAGGTGAGTCGAACCCGGCCGCAGGCTGTATGGCGGGCGCACACAGCGCAGCTATGGCAGGCCGGTCCTGGCCGTGCGTCACTCCTCGTCCTCGGCCACCAGAAAAATTTCCCCCGCAGCCTCCATCTCGCGGATCGCGTTCACCACCAGACCCATCGCCTCTTCGGCATCCTTGTCCTTGACCTTGCCAAGCGCCGCCATTTCGTCGCGCAGGCTTGCGGCCATCCGTTGCGACATGTTGGCCAGGATGAATTCGACCGCCTTCTCGTCCGCCCCTTTCGCCCCCGCCAGTGCCACGATCAGCTTGGCCTGATCCACCGCACGCAGGATTTTGGGAATATCGCGCGGCTCGATCCGGGCCGGAATGTTGGTGAAGGTGAAAATCGCCTTCTTGACCTGATCGGCAAAGACCTGATCCTCTTCCTCCAGCCCCTTGAGCACGCAATCGCGTGTCGCCGCCGCCGAATAGTTCAGGATCGCCCCGACCCGCTCCACCGGCCCCACGTCAAAGGCCTTGGGCGGTGCCGCATCCAGCTGTTGCGCCAGCGCCTGACCGATCCGATGCACGGTATCGGGGGCGACATTGCCGGTCAGCGACACCGCATAGGCCACCCGGCGCGCCTTGTCGCCCGGCAGCTTGCCCAGCAGCTCCGCCGCCTTGGCCACCGACAGTTTCGACAGCATCACCGCGCCCACCTCGGTGCTTTCCTCCTGCAGGACGGGCAGCAGCACATCGGCCGACAGACCTGCCAGCCGTTCCCAAGGGTCAGCCCGCGAACTGCCCGAGGCCAGCCGCCGCAGCCGGTTCGCCGCCGAGGCCGACAGCTGCCCGTCCAGCAGCGACAGCGCCCCGTCCAGCCCCCCGGGAAAGGCCAGGCCGACCGCCTCCAGCTCTTCGCAGAATTCCGCAACCACATCCTGCAATGTGCCCTTGTCGATCAGCTTCATCGCCGCGATCTGTTCGGTCAGCGCGGTTTGCTGATCTTCGCTCAGATCCGACAGCGGCAGCTTCGCCCCTTCCGAGGACAGCAGCCGCACGATGATCGCGGCCTTCTGCTTCTTGCTCAGCCCCGGGCGCGCGGAACCCATCCCGGCGATCTGGCCAAGCGGTGTCATCTGGGCAATCGCGTTCACCGGGTCCTCCTGGTCTGCCTGTTGACGCAGCCTTGCATAGGCCGCGTTAAGACCGGGTTACCCTGCATCGGGAAATTCGGGCGCGCAGCGAAAAGGGGGCGGAAATCCCGCCCCCTCTTTGCCGGTCATGTCAGCCGTCTCAGGCGCCGAAGACGCGCTTGAAAATCGTGTCGACGTGTTTGGTGTGATAACCGAGGTCGAATTTTTCCTCGATCTCGGCCGGGCTCAGCGCCGCCGTCACTTCCGGGTCGGCCAGCAGTTCGGTCTTGAAATCCGCGCCCTGTTCCCAGACTTTCATCGCGTTGCGCTGCACCAGACGATAGGCGTCCTCGCGCGACACACCCGCCTGCGTCAGCGCCAGCAGCACCCGCTGGCTCATCACCAGGCCGCGGAACTTGTTCATGTTTTTCAGCATGTTGTCGGGGTAGATCACGAGGTTCTCGATCACGCCCGCCAGACGGTTCAGCGCGAAATCAAGGGTGATCGTCGCATCCGGGCCGATCCCGCGCTCGACCGAGCTGTGGCTGATGTCACGCTCGTGCCACAGCGCCACATTCTCCAGCGCGGGGACCACGCACATGCGCACCAGACGCGACAGGCCGGTCAGGTTTTCGGTCAGCACCGGGTTGCGCTTGTGCGGCATCGCCGAGCTGCCCTTCTGGCCCTTGGAGAAGAACTCTTCGGCTTCCAGCACCTCGGTGCGCTGCATGTGGCGGATCTCGATCGCGACGTTCTCGATCGAGCTGGCGATCACGCCCAGCGTCGCAAAGAACATCGCGTGACGGTCGCGCGGGATGACCTGCGTGCTGATCGGTTCCGGGCGCAGGCCCAGTTTCGCACAGACATGTTCCTCGACCGCCGGGTCGATATTGGCAAAGGTGCCGACCGCGCCCGAGATCGCGCCGGTGGCGACTTCTTCACGGGCATTTTGCAGGCGGGCCTTGTTGCGGTCCATCTCGGCATAAAAGCGCGCAAAGGTCAGCCCCATCGTGGTGGGTTCGGCATGGATGCCGTGGCTGCGCCCTATGCGCACCGTGTCCTTGTGTTCATAGGCGCGTTTCTTCAGCGCGGCCAGAACCCGGTCCATGTCGGCCAGCAGGATGTCGGCGGCGCGCACCAGCTGCACGTTCAGCGTGGTATCCAGCACATCCGACGAGGTCATGCCCTGATGCACGAACCGCGCCTCGGTCGAGCCGATATGCTCGGCCAGATGGGTCAGGAAGGCGATCACGTCATGTTTGGTCACGGCCTCGATCTCGTCGATCCGCGCCACGTCGAATTCCACGTCCTTCGCGGTCCAGACCGCCTCGGCGCTGGCGCGCGGGATCACGCCCAGATCGGCCTGCGCGTCGCAGGCATGGGCCTCGATCTCATACCAGATCTTGAACTTCGTGGCGGGTTCCCAGATGTCGACCATCTCTTTGCGGGAATAACGCGGGATCATTGGCGGCCTCTTCATTGTAACGGGGTTGCCGGGCTTCTAGACTGCGCAGGGCTTTGGGGCAAGGCAGAGGCGGGACGATGGGGCCGAAACTGACGGATTTTCTGGGCGATTGGGACCTTCTGCGCCAGATCGTGCAGGGCGATGGCACCACGGCCCGGTTTGTCGGGCAGGCCCGTTTCCATCCTCAAGATGGCGCGCTGCACTATCGCGAGGCGGGCCATCTGCACCTGCCGGGATTGTCCGCCATGCAGGCCGAGCGGTGCTATCTGTGGCGCGAGGCAGCCGGGCGGATCTGCGTCGATCATGCCGATGGCCGCCCGTTCCACGATTTCGACCCCGCAAATCCGCAGGCTTCGCATTGGTGCGACCCGGACGATTACCGGGTCACCTATGATTTCGGCGATTGGCCCCGTTGGCAGGCGCGCTGGCGGGTGCGTGGCCCGCGCAAGGATTACACGATGGTTTCGCACTATCACCCGGCACAGGGGGCGCTGCCCCCCGCCCTGACGGGCGTCCCCCGGGATATTTGAACCAGAAAGAAAGACCGGGGTATCTGTGTTCTTTCTGGTCGAAATATCCCGGGGGTGAATGGGTGCTTGCACCCAGAGGGGGCAGAGCCCCTTGTCTTTGCCCGCGCCCGGATGCAGCCTGCCCGCATGAGTCTGATCCGCCAGAAAACACTGCCCTTCGCCCCCTGGGCCGACCCGCGCACCCGGCGCCTGCCCGGGATCGTGCCGATCGAGATGGCCGACTGGCTGGAGGTGGACGATGCCTATGCCGCGCAGATGGCCGAGCGTGACCGGCTGATCGCGGAAGTCCCCGACAAGGTGCTGGCGCTGATGCCCCGTGCGCAGGCAGCGGCGAACGAGTTGCTGACGCTGGTGCTGGGGCAATTGCCGGCGTTGGGGTTCGACTGCGCGCCGGACCGGGTGCGCCGCCCCGATGGCATCGAGGTCGCCCTTGACCCCGCGCAGCCGATGGCCACGCTCGGGCGGCTGGTGCAGGAGGATCTGTGCCTGATGCAGCCGGGCCCCGATGTCAGCGGCGCGCCGGGCCATGTGCTGACCGGCGCGGCGCTGTGTTTCCCGGCGGGCTGGACCCTGGCGGAAAAGCTGGGCCGGGCGATGATGGGCATTCATGTGCCGGTCGCGAAATATACCGAAGATCTGGGCGCGCGGGTGCAGCGCCTGCTGGACGGGGTGCAGCCCGGGCGCGTTCTGATGCGCGGCACGGCGCATCATTCGAACGCCGCCCTGCACAACCCGCGACTGGAGGCGCAGGGGCGTGCCCCCGAGGGCGACTTGCCCTATATTCGCGTGGAACGTCAGGGGCTTGTGCGGTTGCCCGAAAGCGGCGCCGTGGCGTTTTCGATCCACACCTATGTGGTCGATCCCGCCGATCTGAGCCCCGAACAGGCGGCCGCGCTGGTGGAGTTTCCGATCCGCGAGGCGGCGTGAACCCGGTTTTGCTGGCCCTGGGCTGAAGGCCCGGCGCCTGGCCTCAGCCCTGTTTCTTGGCCTCGGCGGCGGCTTTCATCCGGGCCAGAAGTTCGGCTTTCTTGGTTTGGGCGCCGAACGGATTCTTGGTGCTGCCCTTGGCGTTATGTTCGCTGTGGCGCGGGGCGTTCTTGCCGGGGCGCGCGCCGCCTGACTTGCTGTAATCCATGGTGTTGCCCTCGCGTTGCTATGGGTGGGGTTGCTCTTGCCCGAAACCGGGGGCCGGTGCAAGCGGGGTGCGCGGCACAGCCGGCGCGGGCTTTACCAGCCGCCTGAGAGCCGCCAGCGCAATTCGGCGCGGTCGGCGGCGATCATGCCGGGGATCAACAGCGCGTCGATCAGCCACCACAGCCCGACGAAGGCCAGCGGGATATAGCCGATCAGGATGAAGGCCAGCGCCGAACCGATGCCGAACAGCGCCAGCATCAGCAGCCCCGACATCCAGCGCCCCAGATAGAACCGGTGCGCGCCGAACATGCCGAGGAAGAACCACAGCAGATAGGCCACGAACGGCGAGGCCGTTTCATTGGCGATGCGTTGCTCGATATAGAGCGCGCGGGTGTCGGTCATGTGAACCTCCTTAACATGACCCGGATATGGGGTGGGCGCGCGGAGGCTGCAAGGGGGCGACGCTAAAACAGCCGCCCCGCCAGCCGCAGCCGGATCAAGGCCAGCGTCAGCAGCACAGATCCGGTGACAGCGATCAGATAGACCTCGGCGCGCGGCAGGGGGTAAAACCGCGTCAGCGCGATCACGAAGCCTATGTGCAGGAAATAGATCCCCGCCGACACTGTGCCCAGGGGCCATGCCGACAGCCAGGCGGGCAGGGGCGGCGCGCGCACGGCGGCCACCACCAGCGCCGGGCAGGCAATCAGCGCGGCGATCAGCGTCTCGGGCGCCAGCGGATGCGCCGGGTCGGCCACATGGCGCAGCGCCATGGTTTCGGCCACGCTCAGCCCCAGCCCGGCGATCCCCAGCGTGAGGGCGGGGGCAAAACCGATCCGCCGGTCAATCCCCGCGCGCCGCAGCAGATGCCCCAGCAGAAAGAACGGCAGGCCCAGCAGCACCCCGTTGCGCACCAGCAGCGGCCACCAGCTGCGCGGCACCCAATGCTCCATCCGTGCGATCTGCAACAGATAGCCCAGCGTGAACAACCCCAGTGCCAGCACGAGCAGCGCGCCGATCCGCCAGCGCCACACCAGCGCCGCGCCCGCAAGCGCCATCGCCAGCCCGGTCAGGAACCACAGCTGCCACCAGCCAAAGACCCAGAGTTTCAGATATTGCATCACCCCGCCCGAGGCGACCGAGGGCCACCAGAACGGCAGATAAAGCGTCAGCCACAACAGGTGCAGCCACAGGTAGCGCAGGACCAACCGGCGCGACCGGCCCGGCACCTCGGGGCGGAACATGTACCCCGCCACGCAGAAGAACCCCGGCACCGCAATGCGCGCCACCCCATTGCCCAAAAGCCAGGTGGCCTCGGCCGAGATCTCCTTGAGCGGGTTGGCATGGATCGTGACGACCAGCAGCGCCAAAAACAGTTTCAGCAGGTCAAGCCCGACAAGACGGGCAGAGGGTGGGGCGGTCACGGATCACCTGCACGGGGAATCGGGGATGGCCCCCATCGGGCCTTTCTACGCGATCGCGGCCTTTTCTGGAAATGGTGCTGTCCTTGCCCAACGAAAAAGGCCCCGCAACCGCGGGGCCTTTTGCAATCTTTCGGCCGTGTCTTACGACTTGGCCAGGTTGCGCAGCACATAGTGCAGCACGCCGCCGTTTTCGAGGTATTCGATCTCGACCGCGGTATCGATGCGCGACTTCAGCTGGATCGTCTTCACCGTGCCGTCCTTGTAGGTGATGGTGCAGGGCACCAGCGACAGCGGCTTGATCTCGCCTTCCAGCCCTTCGATGGTCACCACCTCGTCACCGGTCAGGCCCAGCGTCTTGCGGTTGTCGCCGCCGGTGAACTCGAACGGGATGACGCCCATGCCGATCAGGTTCGAACGGTGGATCCGCTCGAAGCTTTCGGCGATCACGCCCTTGACGCCCAGCAGGTTGGTGCCCTTGGCCGCCCAGTCACGCGACGAGCCCGCGCCGTATTCGATACCACCGAAGATCACCAGCGGGATGCCGGCCTCCTGGTATTCCATCGAGGCGTCGTAGATCGAGGTCTGTTCGCCGTTCGGGCCCTTGGTGTAGCCGCCCTCGACGCCGTCCAGCATCTCGTTCTTGATGCGGATGTTGGCGAAGGTGCCGCGCATCATGACTTCGTGGTTGCCGCGGCGCGAGCCATAGCTGTTGAAGTCCTTCGGCGCGACCTGGCGCTCGGTCAGGTATTTGCCGGCCGGGGTGGTCGGCTTGAACGAGCCCGCGGGGCTGATGTGGTCGGTGGTGATCATGTCGCCCAGCACCGCCAGCACCCGCGCGTTGCGGATGTTCGAAATCGCACCGGCTTCTTTCGACATGCCGCGGAAGTAGGGCGGGTTCTGGATGTAGGTCGAGCTGGCCGGCCAGTCGTAGGTTTCCCCTTCCGAGGTCTCCACCGCCTGCCATTTCGCGTCGCCTTTGAACACGTCGGCGTATTTCGACAGGAAGGCCTCGCGGGTCACGCATTTCTCGACCAGTTCGGCGATCTCGGCGTCGGTCGGCCAGATGTCCTTCAGGAACACGGGCTTGCCGTCTTTCGAGGTGCCGATCGGTTCGCTCGACAGGTCGATGTTCATGTCGCCCGCGATCGCATAGGCGACGACCAGCGGCGGCGAGGCCAGGAAGTTGGCGCGCACGTCCGGGCTGATCCGGCCTTCGAAGTTGCGGTTGCCCGACAGCACGGCGGCGGCGACCAGATCGTTGTCGTTGATCGCTTTCGAGATCGCCGGATCGCCCAGCGGCCCCGAGTTGCCGATGCAGGTGGTGCAGCCGAAGCCGACGATGTTGAAGCCAAGCGCGTCGAGGTCTTCCTGCAGGTTCGCGGCCTTCAGGTATTCTTCGACGACCTGCGAGCCAGGCGCCAGCGAGGTCTTGACCCAGGGCTTCGCGCTCAGGCCAAGGGCACGCGCTTTACGCGCCACCAGACCGGCCCCGATCAGAACATAGGGGTTCGAGGTGTTGGTGCAGGACGTGATCGAGGCGATCACGACCGAACCGTCGCCGACCTGATAGTCCTTGCCCTCGACCGGCACCGATTTGCACACGCTGATCGGCTTGGTCGCGACCGGGCCTTCATCGGCCATGTCCTTGGCGTCTTCGGAAATGTCGAGACCGCGATATTCGGCCACGACCTTGGCGAAGGTCGATTTCGCGTCGGTCAGCGGCAGGTAATCCTGCGGGCGTTTCGGGCCCGAGATCGCCGGCACGATGGTGCCCATGTCGAGTTCCAGATGCGACGAGTAGATCGGCGCATAGTCCGGGCCACGCCAGAAGCCGTTTTCCTTGGCATAGGCTTCGACCAGCGCGATGCGGTCTTCGTCACGGCCGGTCTGGCGCAGATAGCGCAGGGTTTCGGCGTCGATCGGGAAGAAGCCGCAGGTGGCGCCGTATTCGGGGGCCATGTTGGCGATGGTCGAGCGCTGCGCCAGCGGCAGCTTGTCGAGGCCTTCACCGTAGAATTCGACGAATTTGCCGACCACGCCGTGTTTGCGCAGCATCTGCACGACCTTCAGCACCAGGTCGGTGCCGGTGGTGCCTTCGACCATCTCGCCGGTCAGCTTGAAGCCCACGACTTCGGGGATCAGCATCGAGATCGGCTGGCCCAGCATCGCGGCCTCGGCCTCGATCCCGCCCACGCCCCAGCCCAGAACCGCCAGGCCGTTGACCATGGTGGTGTGGCTGTCGGTGCCGACGAGCGTGTCCGGGTAGGCGACGGTTTCACCGTTCTGGTCGGTGTCGGTCCAGACGGTTTGGGCCAGATATTCGACGTTCACCTGGTGGCAGATGCCGGTGCCCGGGGGAACGACGCGGAAGTTGTCGAACGCGCCCTGGCCCCATTTCAGGAACTGGTAACGCTCCATGTTGCGCTCGTATTCCAGATCGACGTTCTTCTGGAAGGCGCGCGGCGTGCCGAATTCGTCGATCATCACCGAGTGGTCGATGACCAGATCGACGGGCACCAGCGGGTTGATCTTTTTCGCGTCACCGCCAAGGGCCTTGATGCCGTCGCGCATCGCGGCCAGGTCGACCACGGCCGGAACGCCGGTGAAGTCCTGCATCAGCACGCGCGCCGGGCGATAGGCGATCTCGCGCGGGTTCTTGCCGCCCAGCGTGGCCCATTCGGCAAAGGCCTTGATGTCGTCGACCGAAACGGTGAAACCGCCGTCTTCGAAGCGCAGCATGTTTTCCAGCACGACTTTCAGCGAAGCCGGCAGCTTCGAGAAATCGCCCAGGCCAGCTTCTTGCGCGGCGGGAATGGAGAAATAGGAAACGGTCTTGCCGCCGGCCGTGAGCTTGCGGCGGGTCTTGGCGGTGTCCTGTCCGGTGACGATGGGCATCTGATGGCCTCCCTTGGCATGAATAGGGTGTCGCTGAAGGGTGTTTGCCCGATTGGACAGAGTCGATCAAGGGGGGGCAGTGTTTTTTGTATACCATTGCACACAGAATTTTCACCCCAACCGCCGGAACCGCCGCCAATCCCCAGAAGAGGCCGGTCATACTGGCGCAAACCACAGGGTTTCGTCACGGAAATCGCAAAACCTTGATTGGCAAAGGGGCAGGGTGCGGCTTAGGAAGGAGTGGAACGAAAAGAGGCACTATGACACGCGCGCACGGCAGCTTGGCAATCGGTTCCTGGCGGACTTTGGCTGCGGCCGGGGTTCTGGCTGGCATGATGACCGGGACGGCGCTGGCGCAAGGTGTTCCCTCCGGGCCTGCGCAGGGGGCTGCGCCCTCATCTGCGCAGCCGGGCAGCAGTGGCAGCAGTGGCAGCCTGGGGGCCGCGGTGCAAGGGGCCGGCGAGCTGGCGGGGGCTGTGGCCGAAACGATCGGCGCTGCCGTCAGCGAGGGCGGGGCTGCGCTCGCCGAAGGTGTGGCCGCCGGGATTGGTGCCGTTGATCCGACCGCTTCCGCCGCCGCCCCGGCGCTTGTGCGCAGCCCGGTTGTCGTCGAACTCTTTACATCTCAGGGGTGCTCTGCCTGTCCGCCCGCCGACGAACTGCTGGCCGCGATCGCGCCGCGCCCCGATGTGATCGCGCTGGCGCTGCATGTCGACTACTGGGATTATCTGGGCTGGGAAGACCCCTTCGCGCAGCCCGCCTTCACCGCCCGGCAAAAGGCCTATGCCCGGTCCAAGGGCGAGCGCACGATCTACACGCCGCAGATGATCGTCGACGGCGATCAGGCGCTGGTCGGCCCCTCGGCGCAGGCGCTGGATGCGCTGATTGCCGAGAATGCCGCGCCCGGGCCGGTGCAGATCACGATTTCCGGTGGCAAGGGGCAGTATCAGATCGAGCTTTCGGCCAATCCGCCGCTCGATCAGGGGACGGTGGTCCAGATCGTGCGCTATGCCCCGCAGGCGCGCGTGGAAATCCTGCGCGGTGAAAATGCCGGATTGCAGCTGGATTACGCCAATGTCGTGACCGCCTGGCACGCGGTGGCCGAATGGGACGGGCGCACCCCGACCCGGCTGAATGCCAAGATCGAGGGCGAAGAGCCCGCCGTGGTCATCGTGCAAGCCGCGCGCCCGGGCAAATCGGCACCGCTGCCGGGGCGGATTCTGGCGGCCGGGCGGCTGGAGTGAACCGCCCGCAGTTTTACCCCTGCCGCGCCGCCTGCCGTTCGCGCGCCCAGACATAAAGCCCCGCCGCCACGATCACCGCAGCCCCCAGCACCGTCCAGCCGTCGGGCAACTGGTTGAAGAAGACAAATCCCCAGACGCTTGAAAAGATCAGGCCGGTATAGCCGAAAGGCGCCAGCGTGCCTGCCTCGGCCTCGGAAAAGGCCAGGATCAGCAGGCCCTGACCGGCGGTGCCCAGAATGCCCAGGGCCAGAAAGATCCACAGATCGCCCATCGCGACCGGCTGCCAGAAGAACGGCACGGCCAGCGAGCTGAGGGTGGTGCCGACCAGCGCCGACCACAGCATCGACGTGGCAAGACCATCGCCGCGCACGACCCGCGTCAGCAGGGCGCCCGCCGTGTAGGAAAATGCCGCCGCAAGTGCCAGCAGGGCGGCGGGATGCATCACCCCCACGCCCGGGCGCAGAATGATCATCGCCCCCGCGAAGGCCACGCCAATGCCGATCAGGCGGCGAGGGCCCAGCTTCTCGCCCAGAAACAGTGCTGCGCCCAGTGTAATCAGCACCGGGTTCAGGTCGGTCAGGGCCGCGGCCTCGGCCAGCCCGATATAGCGGATCGCCCCGAAGAACAGCACCACCGTTGCCAGCTGCGCCAGCGCGCGGAGCACCTGCGTGCCCGGCTGTCGGCTGCGGATCAGGCGCGGAATGCGCGGCCCGAAGATCGCCAGCAGGATCAGGCTGTTCACCGCAAACCGCGCCCAGACCACCTGCGCCGGATGATAACGCGTGCCCAGATGCTTGGCCGCGGCATCCATCAGCGTGAACAACACCAGCGCCGCCAACAGCAGCGCGATGCCCCGCCCTGGACGGGGGGCCGCAACGACAGAGGGGGCCGCAACCGGCCCCCCCTCGATAATCTGGCTGGTCCTTGCGCTCACAGCAGTGCCTTGACCTTGGCCGCGACCGCCTCGGGGGTGATTCCGAATTCGGCATAAAGCCGGTCGGCCGGGGCCGAGGCACCGAAGCTCGACATGCCGACGAAATCGGCCTTCTTCTCGGTCCCGCGTTCGCCCAGCAGCCAGCGATCCCAGGGCTGGCGCACGGCGGCCTCGACGGCCACGCGCACCGCGCCGGGCGGCAGGATCTTGCGACGATAGGATTCGTCCTGTGCCGCGAACAGCTCCATGCAGGGCATCGACACGACCCGGGTGCCGATCGCCTCGGCCTGCAGCAGGTCGCGCGCCTTCAGCGCGATTTCCACTTCCGAGCCGCTGGCCATGATGATCGCCTGACGCTTGCCCGCCGCTTCCTCGATCACATAGGCGCCCTTGGCGACCATGTTCTGGTTGGTGTGGGCCTTGCGCAGCGTGGGCAGGTTCTGACGCGACAGCGCCAGCACCGAAGGCGTCGTCTCGGCCGAGATCGCCAGTTCCCAGGCTTCGGCCGTCTCGATCACATCGGCGGGACGGAAGGTCCAGGTGTTCGGCGTCGCGCGGCAGATCGCCAGATGCTCGACCGGCTGGTGGGTCGGGCCATCCTCGCCCAGACCGATGCTGTCATGGGTCATGACGTAAACCGCCGGAACCCCCATCAGCGCCGACAGACGCATCGCGCCGCGGGCGTAATCGGTGAAGCAGAAGAAGGTGCCGCCATAGGGCCGCACGCCGCCATGCAGATACAGACCGTTCATCGCCGCCGACATGCCGTGTTCGCGGATGCCGTAGCGCAGATACCGGCCCTTGCGGTTGTCGGGCATGAAGTCCGAGATGTCCGAGGTCTTGGTCAGGTTCGAGCCGGTCAGGTCGGCCGAACCGCCCATGGTTTCGGGCACCACCGGGTTGATCGCCGCCAGCACCATTTCGCTGGCCTTGCGGGTCGCGACCTTCGGCGCAGCTTCGGAATTGGCCTTCTTGAAGGCGCGGATCGCGCCGGCCAGCTTTTTCGGCACGCCATGGCTCATCTGCCGCTCGAACTCGGCCTTCTTCGCGCCGCTCAGCGCGTCCAGACGGGCCGCCCATTCGGCATGCGCCGCCGCACCCTTGGCGCCGATGGCTTCCCACTCGGCCTTGATCTCGGCCGGGATCTCGAACGGGCCGTAGCCCCAGCCATAGACTTCGCGGGTCAGCGCGATTTCGGCATCGCCCAGCGGCGCGCCGTGGACCGAATAGCTGTCGGCCTTGTTGGGGCTGCCGAAGCCGATGATCGTCTTGCAATCCACCAGAACCGGGCCCTTGGCCTTCTTCGCCTCGGTCAGCGCGCGGTCGATATCGGCCGGGTCATGGCCGTCGCAGGCCAGCACCGTCCAGCCCGAGGCGGCAAAGCGCGCATGCTGATCGGTGATGTCCGACACGGTCACGCGCCCGTCGATGGTGATGTTGTTGTTGTCCCACAGCACGATCAGGTTATCGAGTTCCTGCTTGCCGGCCAGACCGATCGCCTCCTGGCTGATGCCCTCCATCAGGCAGCCGTCGCCCGCGATGACCCAGATCTTGTGATCGACGATCTTGGCGCCGAAGCGCGCCTTCATCGACTTTTCGGCAATCGCCATGCCGACGGCGGTCGAGATCCCCTGACCCAGCGGGCCGGTCGTCGTTTCAACGCCTTCCAGATGGCCGTATTCCGGGTGCCCCGCCATCCGCGAGCCCCACTGGCGGAAGTTCTTGATCTCTTCCAGGGTCGATTGCTCGTAACCGGTCAGGTGCAGCAGCGCATAAAGCAGCATCGAGCCATGACCCGCCGACAGGATGAAGCGGTCGCGATCCGCCCAGTTCGGCGCCTTGGCGTCGAATTTCAGGTGGTTGCGATACAGCACCGTCGCCACATCGGCCATGCCCATCGGCATGCCGGGATGGCCGGAATTGGCGGCCTGCACGGCATCCATCGCCAGCGCACGGATCGCCGTCGCAAGTTTCCAGTGATCGGGGTGGGTGGCGCGGAGCGTGGCGATGTCCAAGGGGCTATCCTCTTTCGCAGCAGTGTTGGCGGTAACTTTGCCCCCTGATAGCAGGGATCGGGGCAAGATCAAGCGCGCCAATCGCCCCGTGCAGCCAAGTCATTGATGCAAAAGGGTGGGCTTGCCCCCGGCTTGTTGGTTAAACTGACACATAGCAGGGGCGTGCGCGATTCGCGCCGCCTGCAGGCTTGCGCAGGGCCGGTGACAGGGCCGCGCATGAAGGAAGGAAGCGGGCGGATGACAGAGATTGCCGAATTTGAGCGCCGGATCAGCTATGCGCTGGAGCGCGCGATGCGTGGGGTCGAGACGCTGAGCCTGCGCAAGGCCGAGGCCGAGGCCGCCCTGGCCGAAGCTTTGGAGGCCGCCGCCGCGCCCGCGCCCCAACCCGAGCCGGAAGCCCCCTCCGAACCGCCCGAAGCCGAAACCGCAGGGGACGACATTCCCGAAGCGCTGCGCAATGCGGCTGCGGCCCAGGCCAGCGCCGCACACGAGGCCGAACTGGCCCGGCTGCGCGAGGCGCTCGAAGCCGAGCGCATGGCCAATGCGCAGCTGTCCGAACGGGTGCGCGCGATCCGTGAAAAGCAGGAAACCACCCTGTCCACGCTGGAAAAGCGTCTGGCGCAAACGACCCGCAGCTTCGATGCCGCGCAGGCCGAACTGGCGCGGCTGAAACGCGCCAACACCGATCTGGCCGAAGCCAACCGCGCCTTGCTTGAGGCGGGCGCCGATCTGGCGCCGCATCTGCTCAACCGCGCGATGCAGGCCGAACTGGAGGCGCTGCGCGCCGCGCGCGCCGCCGAGGTCAAGGAACTGAACGATATTCTGGGCAGTATCGAACCGATCCTGGCCGCGCAGGACGCAATGGGGGGCAATTGACATGCCGGAACTGAGAATCATCGTCGGTGGACGCGAGTTCGATGTGGCCTGCCAGGATGGCGAAGAACATTTCCTGCGCACCGCCGCTGCGATGCTGGATGGCGAGGCCAGTGTCCTGCTCAGCCAGATCGGCCGGATGCCCGATGCGCGGATGCTGCTGATGTCGGGGCTGATGCTGGCCGACAAGACGGCGGGCATGGAAGACCAGCTGCGTGCGGCCCAGACCCGGATCGCCGAGATCGAGGCGGAACTGGAAGCCCTGCGCGCCGATCCGCCCAAGGTCGAGGTGCCGGTGATCCCGGCCACCGTCACCGATACGCTGGCCGAAATCGCCGCGCGCGCCGAGGCGCTGGCCAACAAGGTCGAGGAAGAGGCCTGAGCGGGCAGCGCACCTCATCCGGGCGGCGCCTGTGGGCGCGGCGTTTGAGTATTTTTGCCAAGAAGAAGCCGCAGCGGATCGTGAAGCCCTGCGGCTGATTTCTTCTTGGCCCAAATACTCAAAACCCGCTGCGTTCCAGATGAAGGCGGCGGGGCAGGGGGCGCGCCGAAGTAAGGCGCGCCAAGGGGCGGCCGGGACTTACTCCGCCGCTTTCATCTCGAAACCATGCGCGATCTTGTCCGAGGGCGCGATCGGGTATTCGCCCGAGAAACAGGCATCGCAATATTGCGGGCAGGCGGCGTTGCGGCCCTGCGCCTCGCCCGCGGCCCGATAAAGCCCGTCGAGCGAGATGAATTTCAGGCTGTTCACGCCGATCCAGTCGCGCATCTCGTCTTCGCTCATCCGCGCGGCCAGCAGTTTCTCGCGGTCGGGCGTATCGACACCGTAGAAGCAGGGCCAGGCGGTCGGCGGCGAGGCAATGCGGAAATGCACCTCGGCGGCGCCCGCATCCAGGATCATTTCCTTGATCTTGCGCGAGGTGGTGCCGCGCACGACCGAGTCGTCGACCAGAATGACGCGCTTGCCCTTGATCAGGCTCTTGTTGACGTTGAGCTTGAGGCGCACACCCATGTTGCGGATCTGCTCGGTCGGTTCGATGAAGGTGCGGCCCATATACTGGTTGCGGGTGATGCCGAGCGCGAAGGGAATGCCCGAGGCATGGCTGAAACCGATCGCCGCAGGCGTGCCCGAATCCGGCACCGGGCAGACCAGATCCGCCTCGACCGGGGCTTCGGCGGCCAGTTCCACGCCGATCTGGAAGCGCGTTTCATAGACGGACCGCCCGCCGATGATGCTGTCGGGGCGCGAGAAATAGACGTGTTCGAAGATGCAAAACCGGCCTTTCGAGGGGCCGAAGGGCCGCGAGCTTTCGATCTTGCCGTCCTGGATGACGACCATCTCGCCCGGCTCGATCTCGCGCACGAATTCCGCACCGATGATATCGAGCGCGCAGGTTTCCGAGCTGAGCACATAGCCGTTGTCGCCCAGACGGCCCAGCACCAGCGGGCGCACGCCCAGCGGATCGCGCACGCCGATCAGCTTGGTGCGTGTCATCGCCACCACCGAGAACGCGCCCTCGACCCGGCGCAGCGCATCGGCGATCCGGTCGGCGTGGTGCTTCTGGATCGAGCGGGCCATCAGGTGGATGATGCATTCCGAATCCGAACTGGACTGGAAGATCGCGCCGCGTTCGATCAGCTCGTGGCGCAGCGCCTCGGCATTGGTCAGGTTACCGTTGTGGGCAATCGCCGCGCCGCCCATCGAGAATTCGCCGAAGAAGGGCTGCACATCGCGGATCACCGCGGCTTTCGACCCGGCGGTGGAATAGCGCACATGCCCGATGGCCAGCGGCCCGGGCAGGGTTTCCATCAGGCTGGCCTTGGTGAAATTGTCGCGCACATAGCCGAAGCGATGCGCCGAGTTGAAGCCCTTGACCGCATCATGGGCAACGATGCCGCCCGCCTCTTGCCCGCGGTGTTGCAGCGCATGCAGCCCGAGTGCCACGAAATTCGCGGCATCTGCCACGCCGATCACGCCAAAGACGCCGCATTCTTCCTTGAGTTTGTCATCGTCGAAGGGATGCGACAGGAACGGGCTGGCCGAGCGGGTCACCGATTGGGTCATGGAAGGTGTCCTTGATGCAGGGGGCTTGCCCGGCCCGTTTAATGCGAAACGGGAGGGGTGTTAAGCCCTCCCGCAGAGAATTCCGTCATCGCACCGTCACTATTTCCGGCGCGTTGCCCATGCGTCAGTTCGAGGCCGGGGTGACCGGGGCCACCGGCGTTTCCGGGGCTGCGCATTTCTCGACCAGCTTTTCATAACGCCCGACGATCCAGCCGGGGGCATCTTCGGGCATGGTTTCGTCCATCTGGCCGCTCAATTGCGAAAACACCTTGGCCGAGCGCGAGCCGTCGACAACCGGGATCGCCTCGTTCACCACCAGACGGTCATAGACGACAAAGGCCACGGCGACCAGGATCACCCCGCGCAGCACGCCGAACAGGAAGCCCAGACCCTGATCGAGCCCGCCAAGCGCCGAGCGCTGCACCGCGCTGGCAAACAGCGGCGTCAGGATCGAGAAGACGACAAGCGCCAGCGCGAAGACCGCGGCAAAGCCGCCGATCGTCGCCAGCTCGCAGCTGTCGCCCAGGAATTTGTTCAGCCCCGGCAGTTGCGCGATCAGCGGGCGGGCCGCGTCGGCAAACACATAGGCCAGCACCGCAGCGGCAACCCAGCCGACGATCGCCAGCCCCTCGCGCACGAAGCCGCGGCTATAGGCCAGAATGGCCGACAGAATGATGATGACCGCCACGATGGCGTCAACGATGGTAAACCCGTCCATGCGTCCCCGCGTTTTTCGGTGGCGCTAACCTGCGCCGAACATATCCCCAACGAATGTCACGAGATCGGGCAACTTGCGCAGCCGCATCCCGGCGCCACTCTCGACCTTGGTCCCTTGTGGCGCAATCGCCTGTGAAAAACCAAGTTTTTCCGCCTCTTTCAACCTGTTTTCGGCCTGGCCCACCGGACGCAGGGCCGCCGACAGGCTGATTTCACCGAAAATCACCATATCAGGCGGCAAGGCAACATCCTCGCGCGCGCTCAGCAGTGCCGCCGCCAGCGCCAGATCGGCGGCCGGTTCCAGCACCTTCATCCCGCCCGCGACGTTCAGAAACACGTCGAGTCCGGCGAAGGGAATGCCGCAGCGGCTTTCGAGCACCGCCAGAATCGTCGACACGCGGCCCGAATCCAGCCCCACCACCGTGCGCCGCGGACTGGCCAGCGGCGAGGGCGCGATTAGCGCCTGAATTTCGGTCAGCACCGGGCGGGTGCCCTCGATGCCCGCAAACACCGCCGATCCCGGCACCGCGGTGCCACGCTCGGACAGGAACAGTGCCGAAGGGTTGGCCACCTCGGCCAGTCCGCCGCCCGTCATCTCGAAAACGCCGATCTCGGCGGCGGGGCCGAAGCGGTTCTTGACCGCGCGCAGGATGCGGAACTGATGGCCGCGCTCGCCCTCGAAATACAGCACGGTGTCGACCATGTGCTCGACCACGCGCGGGCCCGCGATCTGGCCTTCCTTGGTGACATGGCCCACCAGAATGACCGAGGTGCCGCGCTTCTTGGCGAAGGTCACCAGCTCGTGACAGGCCGCGCGCACCTGACTGACCGAGCCCGGCGCGCTGTCGACATGATCGGCCCACATCGTCTGGATCGAATCGATCACCACCAGATCGGGGCGCTCGGCCTCCAGCGTGGTCAGGATGTCGCGCAGATTGGTTTCCGCGCCCAGTTGCACCGGCGCCTCGGCCAGCCCAAGCCGCTGTGCGCGCATGCGCACCTGGGCCGAGGCTTCCTCGCCAGAGATATACAGACATTTCAGGCCCTTGAGGGCAAAACTTGCCACGGCCTGCAGCAGCAGCGTGGATTTGCCGATGCCCGGATCGCCGCCAACCAGAATCGCCGATGCCGGGACCAGCCCGCCGCCCAGCACCCGGTCGAACTCGGCCAGCCCCGAACAGGTGCGCGGCGGCGGCGCCTCTTCGGTGGCCAGCGAGGTCAGAGCGATCACGCGGCCCTTCGTGGCGCCAAGGGTTTTCGAGGCCGGGCCGCTGCTCAGGGGCGCTTCCTCGACGATCGTGTTCCACTGTCCGCAGGCATCGCATTTGCCGTTCCACTTCTTGTGGACGGCGCCGCAGGCGGTGCAGGTGAACTGGGCGGGTGCTTTGGCCATGGGCCTTTGTGTCAGAGGGGCGCGCGCAGGGCAAGGGCAGCGGGGGCCAGCGCCCCGGCCTGCGGCCTCCCCCCGGGATATTTCCTCCAGAAAGAAAACCGGACCCTGCCTTCTTTCTGGTTCAAATATCCCGGGGGTCAGGGGGCAGCGCCCCCTGCGCGCGGGATCTGCGCTGCGCCAGATGGGACAGCGCCAGCGAGGCCAGCACGCAAAAGCTGAACAGGTAAAGCCCCCAGCCGGTCTCGATCCGGCCCACGCCCACGCCCTTTGCCAGCACGATATACAGCGCGATCAGGAAGATGTCGGCCATCGCCAGCCGCCCCAGGGCCTGAACCGGCGGCAAGAGGCGGGGGGAAGCCAGGTCGAACTGCACCAGGGCCACGCCCGCGACCTTGGCCATTGGCGCGATCAGGGCGAAGACCGTGACCAGCAGCGCAAGGAAGATGTCCTTGGCCCAGAGCGCCTGCAGCCCGGTCACCACCGAGATCGCGTCGAGATCGAAGAACGGCAGCAGGCCCGCGCGCAAGAGCGGCGCAAACCATGCCACCGGGAACAGCACCAGCAGGCTCAGATTGGCATATTTCAGCATCGCGCCTCCGGGGGCTAGCGCAGGGCGGCAATCGGCCCTTCGGCCCGGCCGTGGATGAACTGTTGCACATAAGGGTCTGGCGTTTCGTCCATTTCCGCAATCGTGCCGGTCCATTGCACGCGCCCGTCATGCAGCATCGCGACCCGGTCGGCAATCGCGCGCACCGAGGTCATGTCATGGGTGATCGTCATCGCGGTCGCCCCCATCTCGACCACGATTTCGCGGATCAGGTCGTTGATCACGCCCGCCATGATCGGGTCGAGCCCGGTCGTCGGTTCGTCGAAGAAGATGATCTCGGGCTCGGCTGCGATGGCGCGCGCCAGGCCTACGCGCTTTTGCATGCCGCCCGACAGCTCGGCCGGGAACAGATCGGCCACATCGGGGCCAAGGCCGACACGGCGCAGTTTCGCGATGGCGATGGCCCGGGCTTCTTCCTGCGGGCGCTTGAGCGAGCCACGCAGCAGCCGGAACGCCACGTTTTGCCAGACCGGCAGGCTGTCGAACAGCGCGCCGCCCTGAAACAGCATCCCGAACCGCGCCAGAAACGCGTCGCGCGGGGCCTGCGCCACATCCTGGCCGTCAAGCGAGATCAGCCCGCCGTCGGGCTGGATCAGCCCAAGGATGCATTTCAACAGAACCGATTTTCCGGTGCCCGACCCGCCGATGATGACCATGCTTTCGCCGCGCGGAACGGTCAGATCCACGCTGCGCAGAACCACTTTGGGCCCAAAGGATTTCTGAACGCCCTGCATCTCGATCATGCCGCGAAAAACACCTCCGTCAGCAGGTAGTTGGCCGCCAGGATCGCGATCGAGGCCGCGACCACCGCCGATTTCGTGGCCCGCCCCACGCCCTGCGCGCCGCGCCCCGAGTTCATGCCGTAATAGCAGCCGGTCAGCGCCACGATGAAGCCGAAGGCCGCGCCCTTTACGAGGCCCGAGCCCACGTCCCAGAACTCCAGATATTCCCAGGTGTTCTTCATGTAGGTGGCCGAATTGAACCCCAGCCGCCCGGTGCCCACCATCCAGCCGCCCATGATGCCGATCACGTCGCCGATGCCGACCAGAACCGGCACGCACAGCGTTGCGGCCAGCATCCGCGGCACCGTCAGGTATTTCATCGGATGGGTGGACAGGGTGACCAGCGCGTCGATCTGTTCGGTCACCTTCATTGTGCCGATTTCCGCAGCGATCGAACTGGCCACGCGCGCGGCCACCATCAGCCCGCCCAGCACCGGGCCCAGTTCGCGCACCATGCCGATGGCGGTAATCGAGGGCACGACGGATTCCGCCGAAAACCGGGCAGAGCCTGCGTAGATTTGCAGCGCCAGCGCCGCGCCCGTGAACAGGGCCGTCAACCCCACCACCGGCAGCGAGAGCCAGCCGATCTGGATGCACGACAGCCAGAATTCGCGCGCGTAAAAGGGCGGACGCAGCAGGTGGCTCAGCGCCGATCCGGCGAAGATCCCGCCGCGGCCAAGCGCGGCCAGCGTGCCGAGCGCCGGGCGCCCAAGCGCCGCCAGCGCGCGCGCGATCACGCCGTTCCCTCGACATACTGGCGCTGATAGCGCGCGCCCAGAGATGTCAGGATTTCATAGCCGATGGTTCCGGCGACATCGGCCAGATCGTCGGGGCCCTGATGCGGCCCGAGGATGTCGAGTGTCTTGGGCGCCTCGGGCAGATGCGAGACATCGACGGTGATCAGATCCATCGAGATGCGGCCGACAACGGGGCAGGGGATATCACCCGCCCACAGCGTTGCGCGCCCGCCCAGCGTGCGGTGCAGCCCGTCGGCATAGCCCGCAGAAACGGTCGCGATACGGCAATCGGTTTCGGCCTCGAAAGCGTTGGAATAGCCCACGGTTTCGCCCGCCGGAACCTCGCGGATCTGCACGACCGGCAGCGACAGCTGCACCACCGGCCGCGCGCGTTCGAAGGGCAGGCCGCCATACAGGCCGATGCCCGGGCGGGTCACGTCGAAATGATACTCGGGGCCCAGCAGCAGCCCCCCCGTCGCCGAAAGCGAACGCGGCACATCGAGCCCGTCGGTCATATAGCGGAACTCGGCCAGCTGGCGCGCGTTCATCGGATGCTCGGGGTCGTCCGAGCAAGCCAGATGCGACATGATGAGCCTGGGCTCCGATCCCAGGACGATCGGTGCCACCGCCTGCCATTCCGCCGATTCCATGCCCAGCCGGTTCATGCCGGTATCAAGCTGCACACCGAAGGGACAGCCCGGCAGCGCCTCGAAATGGCGCGTGACCTGATCGAGCGAATTGAGCATCGGCGTCAGCCCCAGATCGCCGATCATTTCCGTGTCGCCCGCCATATGGCCGGAGAAGACGAAGATTTCCGGGCCTTCGCCCAAGGCCTGACGCAGTGCCGCGCCTTCCTCGGCCGAGGCCACGAAGAACTTGCGCGCGCCGGCCCGGGCCAGAGCCCGCCCGATCCGGGCAGCCCCCAGACCGTAGCTGTTGGCCTTGACCACGGCCCCGGTTTCAGTGGCCGTCCCGGAAAGCGCGTCCAGCGCCCGCCAGTTGGCGAGAATTGCGTCGATGTCGATGCGAAGAGATGCTTGTGCCATGCCACTTTCTTCTTGCGCGGCGCGCCCGAGGTCAAGCGGAAAGGCTGGCCACGGGGCGCGCGTTCACGCGAGTGTGGCGGGTGGGCAGGGGGCTGCGCGCGGAGATGGCGGGTTTGAAGGGGGCGGGGCTCAGAAGCCCTCGCCGCCGTCGCCCTGCCAGGGTTTCGCCAGATCCGAGAACCGGGTGAAGCGGCCCTCGAAGGCCAGCTCGACCGAGCCGATCGGCCCGTGACGCTGCTTGCCGATGATGACCTCGGCCTTGCCATGGACCTGTTCCATGATCTGCTGCCAGGCGGCCATCTTTTCCAGCTCGTGATCGCCGGGCTTCTCGCGTTCCTTATAATATTCGTCGCGATAGACGAACATCACCACGTCGGCATCCTGTTCGATCGAGCCCGATTCGCGCAAATCGCTCAGCTGCGGGCGCTTGTCGTCGCGGCTTTCCACCGTCCGGCTCAGCTGGGACAGCGCGACCACCGGCACCGACAGCTCCTTGGCGATCGCTTTCAGACCCATCGAGATTTCGCCGATTTCCTGCACCCGGTTGTCGCCCTTGCCGGTGCCGCGCAGCAGTTGCAGGTAGTCGACCATCACCACATCCAGCCCATGCGTCCGCTTCAGCCGCCGGCAGCGCGCGGCAACCTGGCTGATCGGCAGGGCGGGGGTGTCGTCGATGTAAAGCGGGCAGGTTTCCAGCGCCTTGGCGGCCTCGACGAAGCGGCGGAATTCGGCCTCGGACATATCGCCACGGCGGATCTGTTCCGAGGGCACTTCGGAGGCCTCGGACAGCACCCGCGCGGCCAGCTGTTCGGCCGACATCTCCAGGCTGAAGAAGCCCACGACCCCGCCCTGCACCGCGCCTTCGGAGCCGTCGGGACGGATGCCGCGCTTGTAGGCCTTGGCGATGTTGAAGGCGATGTTGGTCGCCAGCGAGGTTTTGCCCATCGACGGACGCCCGGCCAGGATCAGCAAGTCGGACGGGTGCAGCCCGCCCAGCTTCTTGTCCAGATCGCGCAGCCCGGTCGACACGCCCGACAGCCCGCCCTCGCGCTGATAGGCGGCGTTGGCGGATTGCACGGCCTCGGTCACCGCTTTGAGGAAACTCACGAAGCCCTTCTCGGATGCCCCGGTTTCCGCCAGCTTGTAAAGCGCGCCCTCGGTCTCCACGATCAGCTTCTCGGGCTCGACCCCGACCTCCAGCTTGCTGGCCGAGGCCGACAATTCCCGTCCGACCTTGATAAGCTCGCGCCGCAGCGCAAGGTCATGGATCATCTGCGCATAGTCGCGCGCCGCATAGGACGAGATCGCCGCCCCCGCCAGCCGCGCCAGATAGGCGGGCCCGCCGAGTTCCTTCAGCCCGGCGTCCTCTTCCAGATAGCCCTTGATCGTGACGGGCGAGGCCAGCGCGTTCTTCTGGATCTTGGCAACGGCGGTTTCAAAGATCGTGCGATGCACGGGCTCGTAGAAATGCTCGGCCTTCACGATCGCGGCGATCCGGTCGTAAATGTCATTGTTGGTCAGGATCGCGCCCAGCAACTGCTGTTCGGCCTCGATGTTGTGCGGCGCGACCGTGTCTTCGGCGGCCTCCGGGGCGGCGGCGGTGGTCTGGAGTGCGGCGGCGGTGTTCATCTCGGCCTCGATACCCTGCAAGCGGCTCTCTTAACGGAGCGCGGTTTCATTCCAAAATGGGGGCAACCTTGTGGATAACCAAGCTGCCAAAGACCGTCTTAGCCGGTCTTTGGGGGAAACGGTCTGGGCCCCCCGCCAGATATGGTAGGGGGACAGACCCATAACCGAGTCGCCGTGAATTATCCACAATTCATGCACAGGAGGTTCCACAAAACGGCCCCCTGAAAAATCAGATCCGGCGGGATCAGCCCTTCTTGCGGGCTTCCTGCCAGGGGCGCGGATTGGTCAGGAAGGCCTCGACCTCGTTCAGGGTCGCCTCGCTGAAGCTGCCCTGCGCGCGCGCCTCGGCCAGAACGTCCCACCAGGTGCACAGATAGTGCAGCTGCACGCCATGCGCTTCCAGCGTCGGCACGGTTTCGGGGAAGATGCCGTAGTAGAAGATCACCGCCGTATGCGCACAGCTCGCGCCGGTTTCGCGGATCGCATCGACGAAGCTCAGCTTGCTGCCGCCATCGGTGGTCAGATCCTCGACCAGCAGCACGCGCTGCCCTTCGCTCATCGCGCCTTCGATCCGGGCGTTGCGCCCGTAGCCCTTGGGCTTTTTGCGCACATAGGTCATCGGCAGCGCCAGCCGCTCGGCCACCATCGCGGCAAAGGGAATGCCTGCGGTCTCGCCGCCGGCGATATTGTCAAACGCCTCGAAGCCTGCGTCGCGCATCACCGTGACGGCCATGAAATCCATCAGGGTTGACCGGATCCGCGGATAGGAGATCAGCTTGCGGCAGTCGATATAGGTCGGCGAGGGCAGGCCCGAGGCCAGCGTGAAAGGCTCGTCCGCATTGAAATGCACGGCCTTGATTTCCAGAAGCATCCGCGCGGTCAGGCGCGCGATCTCTTCTTTCGCGGGGAAGGAGCTGGGGATCATCGTCACTATCCTTTCAGGGCGTTTTCTCTTTGGCTCAAATATCCCGGGGGTCCGGGGGCGGCGCCCCCGGGCGGGCCGCAGATGCCTCCGGCGGGAGTATTTGAGCCAGGAGAAATCAGTCTTTCACATGCCAATAAACCGGGAAGCCCGGGTTGAAAACCGTCACCGGACCCGCGCCGGTGATGATCTTTTCGGGCCATTCGGCGGGTTGATCGGTCTTTTCCAGAACCATCGTCGCGGTATTCACCGGCAGACGATAGAAGGCCGGGCCGTTTTGCGCGGCAAAGGCGGCCAGCCGGTCCAGCGCGCCCTCTTCCTCGAACACATGCGCCAGCAGTTGCATCGTGTTGGTCGCGGTAAAGCACCCGGCGCAGCCGCAGGCGTTTTCCTTCAGGTGGTCGGCATGGGGCGCCGAGTCGGTGCCCAGGAAGAACCGTGCCTCGCCCGAGGTCGCCGCGGCGCGCAGCGCCAGACGATGTTCCTCGCGCTTGGCCACCGGCAGGCAGTAGTAATGCGGCTTGATCCCGCCCACCAGGATGTGGTTGCGGTTGATGATCAGGTGATGGGTGGTGATCGTCGCGCCCAGATCGTCGCCCTGCGCGCGGACATAGTCCACGCCATCCTTGGTGGTGATGTGTTCCATCACCACGCGCAGGCCCGGGGTTGCGCGGCGGATCGGGTCCAGCACGGTGTCGATGAACACGGCCTCGCGGTCGAAGATGTCAACCTCGGGCGTCGTGACCTCGCCATGCACGCACAGCGGCAGGCCGATCTCGGCCATCTTTTCCAGAACGCCACGCACCTTGTCGAAATCGCGCACGCCGGAATTCGAATTGGTCGTGGCCCCCGCCGGATAGAGCTTGACCGCGCGTACCAGCCCCGAAGCCGCCGCAGCCGCCACATCGGCCGGATCGGTGGTTTCGGTCAGGTACAGCGTCATCAGCGGCTCGAACGCGGCCCCTTCGGGCAGGGCGGCCAGAATCCGGTCGCGATAGGCGGCGGCCTGTGCGGCAGTGACCACCGGCGGCACCAGATTGGGCATGATGATCGCGCGCGCGAAATGGCGCGTGGTTTCGGGCAGGATACCTTGCAGCATGGCGCCGTCGCGCAGATGCAGGTGCCAATCGTCGGGGCGGGGAAGCGTGATCTGGGTCATGGTTTTGCCCTACACCGGGACCGCGGCCAAATCCAGTGGGATCAGCGCCGCAGAGCCTCGGCGCAATCGCGCCGATGTGTTTGCATGCGGCTTGCCGCGGGGCGCGGGCGCGGGCAGCATGAAGTCTCCCGTCAAGAGGAGAGCAGCAATGAAATCCCCGATCCTGATTGCCACGGTGCTGGCGCTGGCCGGCTGTGACGACCCCGGCTTTCGCGGCGTGCCCGAGGTGCGCACCGCCACGGCCGCCGAAGTCGGTTCGTGCCGCCTGATCAGCCATATTTCGATGACGCCCGCGGTCTATGGCCCGGTGCTGGCCGAGCAGGGGGTGCGCTACGCCCGCAACAAGGTGATGGAGAGCGCCCGGGCAGATGGCGCCAACACGGTCGTCTTCGAACAGGTCGAGCCGGGCGCCGATGTCTATGTGGTGCGCGCGCAGGCCTATTCCTGCTGAACCATCCGGGGTCATGCCCGGCCGCACATGCATGGCCGGGTTGCGACAAACTGTCTGCCTGGGACAGGATTGCTGACGTATTCTGCGCTTGGGGAGGAAGCAACCTGACATCTTTCAGGAGGTTTCCAATGGTCATTTCCACGACATCCATGCCGCAGGGCCACGCCCTGTCCAGGGCTGCGCAGCGCATGCTGGCCCCCCTGTCCGCCGGTTTTGTGCGTTTCATGGAACAGCAGTCGCGCAGCGCTGAAATCGCGCGACTGCGTGCGCTTGACGATGCCGATCTGGCCGCGCAGGGGATCTCGCGCGATCGCATCGTCTATCATGTTTTCCGTGACCGGTTCTGGGTCTGACAGGGGCCGGGAAGGCGTCGCGGCCCGGGCCTGTGTGAGGGCGAACTCCGGCACAGGGCACGCAGGTGCGGGACGCCGGGGCGTTCCGTTCCGGCCGGTTTGGGCTTGCCCTGCACGGCGCGGCGCCCGATACTGCACCTGCAATGCGCCCGTCCGGGTTTCGTGTCCGGTTCGTGAGCGCGATCAGGAGGCCCCATGTCGAAAACCCAGAACCAGTCCCCGAACGCGGATGCCGCCACCGATATGGGCGCGCAGCTGATCGAGGTCAGCGGCGATCTGGTGCTGGCGGCACTGTGCATCGGACAATTCCGCGCGCCCTGTCAGCTCGAAAATGACCGTCTGGTGGTGCGCGCCGACGAGGTGCTGATGCAGGCGCTGTCCGCCTTGGGGCTGAGCCTGACGCCGGCGAGCATTGAGGTTTTCACCCCCGCGCCCATGTTCGCGCCCGAAACCGCAGGGCGCGCGCCGCGCCATGTGCATACTCATGTCTCGCATCTGGCAGAGGATGAAGAGGCCCCCGAAGATCAGGGCCATCCCCGCTCCAACGCCTAGATACCCCGGGGCTGGCTTCGGGCAGCCGGGGCTGCCGCGAGGGCCCCGATGCGGTTCAGGCCGGGATCGGCAGCGCCTCGGGCAGGATGATGCCTTGCGCGTGCAACTGGTCTTCCAGCGTGGTCAGTCGCGACCGGAAACGCGGCCCGTTCAACCGACGCGCCACATTGCGGCACAGCAACGCCTCCAGATAGGGGCGTTCGTGGCTTTCCAGCCGGTTTGCCACCGCGCGCAGATAGCGGGGCAAGTTGCGTCGCGCCCGATAAAGCCGCCAGAAGGCCGCAGCATCGAACCGCCCCGCGCAGGCCAACGCCAGCATCGGTTCCAGCGCGTCCATCTCGTTCAGCATCCGTTCGATGTTCAGGCCCAGATTGGGGCAAGGCAGCAATGTGACATGGGCGCGTGAGAACAGCGCCGCATGCATCGCATCAAGCGTCACCCGCGGGTCGAAGATCACATAGCCCGCATCTGCGCCCTCGACCATGTCCGGTGCAAAGCCGTAGCGATCCGAGAACGAGGTCCGGCGCATGTCGGTGAAACGGTCATCCCAGCCGCTGAGCCGCGGGTCCAGCGTGGCCTGGGGCTGAATGGCGATCACCGTGGCGCCCGGTGCGGTGACGGAAAACGTGGCCGCGGCATAGCCCGCAGGCCCGGTGCCGTAGAACACCACGCGGTCGAAATCCTCGAAGAACCCCTCGTCCACCAGCCGGTCGAAATAGGCATAGACGGCCGGATCGCGGAACCAGGTGTCATGGCTGCAGATCAGCGTCAGGCTGGTCCAGCCGCCTGCCTGCGCGACGGTATAGCCCAGCGGCATCTGTGCGTCCGAGCGCGCGCGAATCCCGCCGCGCGCCTCGAAACTGACAAGCAGCACCGGCCCATCCTCGGCCAGAAGCGCACTGTGCGATTTGCCCAAGCGTTCGAAATAGCCGACCTCGTCGCCCAAGGCTTCGAGCTTTTGTTGCCATTCGCTGTCGCTCAACTCGCGCATCTCTTTACCAACTTCCCCAAAGACAGTCATGCCAGCCTCCCGCGATCTGCTGCGGAGGCTGTGTGATAATGGTTAATCTACCATTTCCAAACTTGGGCATAAATGCGGAAGAAGTCAGAAAATATGCTGTATTGTCCGCAGTTTGGTGGCAATGCACGATACTGTGTCAGCTTGTTTCTCGCTGCTCCACAATCGCCTGTGCCTGTCGGGCCAAGGCCACCATTCTTTGCGCCGCGGCGGGGGCGAGCGGGCGCGAGGCGGGGGTCAGCATCAGCCGTCCGAACAGGGCGCGGTAGTCTTCGTGCAGCATCAGCTCGGCGATCCGGGTATGACGCCAGCGCACCGCCGCGTCATGCAGATCGGCCAGCACCGGATCGGCCATCAGCGCGGCGCGCAGATCCGCGCTGCGCGCCGCATAGCGCGTGATCGAGCGGTCCTCTTCGGTGTCGAAATTCCGCTCGACCCAATAGGACAGATCGAAAACGCCGGTGTCGCGGTTGGCCCGCCCGCGGTCGCATTTCAGAACATAACTTTGCATCGCGCCAAGCGCATAATGGTTCAACTGCACCAGCCCATAACTATCTTGTCCCAGCAGCGAAAAGATCCGCTGCCGGTGAAAGAGCGCGGGCAGCCGCCGCCCCGATCCGTCAAACCAGCGCTGCGCCGCCATACGGCCCGGGTCAGGCTGGCGCGGGCGATGCACGCCCAGCTTGCCATAGCTGCCATCGTTGCGAAACAGCGTCTTGAACAGATAGGCGCGCCAGGGCCACAGCATCGTTGCAGGCGCCGCGCGGGTGAATTGCGCGGTCACCGGCGCGTCGGTGTAATCGACCACGCCCGCATTGCCGAACATCCGCCAGGTCAGCGGGATCGCGGTGGCCTCGGGCAGCGCGGCGCGCAGCGCGTCCAGTGTGCCGTCGCCCACATGGATATTCACGAATTCGTCGATATCGGCAAACAGCACCCAATCCGCACCCGCTTTCAGCGGGTGCCGGTCGGCGGCTTTCAGCGCGGCCCATTGCGGCCCCTGCGGCCAGGGCCCCGGATTGCGCAGATGCGTCAGCCACCCCAACGCCTCCAGCCGGTCCAGCATAGCGTCGGTGCCGTCGTCGCAATCGTTGGAAAACACCAGAAAATCGGTGAACCCCACCGCGCGGTGATGGGCCAGCCATTCCAGCAGGAAGGCCGCTTCGTTCTTGACGGTCAGGATCAGCAGGCTGCGCATGGACCTAGCCTTGCCCGGTTTGCCGCACATTTGCAAATGCCGCACCGCCCGTGTCGCCCATCGGCGCCCGCATCGCATATGGCCCCGTGAAAGATGAGTATTTTTGCCAAGAAGAAGCGCAGGGATTTCTTCTTGGTCCAAATACTCCCGCCGGAGGCATCCGCCGCAGACAGGCCGCGCGCGGGCGGGCAGGGGCGCTCAATGCTCGGCCTCGCCCACATGCGCGACGGTAAAGAAATAATCGGGTGGCAAATCACGCCTGTGCAGATCCTCGGGGATCACGCCGGGGCCTGCGTTGAACACGTTCGAGCCGAAGACATGCAGCATGCGCGACAGCCGCTCGAACCGCTCTGAACACAGCTCGCCATAGAAATTCTCGTAATTCTCGGTCGCGCGCAGTTCGGCGATCTTGGCGCGGTGGCAGGCGACCGAGTGATCGTGCGCGGCGCGGATCTCGGGGTCGGCCATCAGCCGGTCGTATTCGGCCTGCAGCCGCGGGATCATCCGCTGGATTGACCGTTCCTCGACCGCGTTATGGTTCATGCGGAACCAATAGTTCAGCCCCTGGTCGCGGTCGACATGGTTCACCCTTCCGCGGTCGCGTTTCACCAGAAAGCTTTCGGCCGAGCGCACGGCGTAATGGTTCAGCTGCACCCAGTCATAGCCGAAGGTTTCGAGTGTGGAGCGCCAGCCGTTGCGGAACATCTCGCGCGGCATCGGGCGGCCCGAGCCGTTGAGCCAGTGCACCCGGTCCCACAGATCGGGCACCAGCCCCTTGGGTCGATGCACGCCGATCTTCTTGTAGATGTCGATATTGCGAAACAGCGTCTTGAAGCCCCAGGCCTGATGCGGCTTGCGCACGATTTCCGGGGCGCAGGTCACGAACTGGTCCAGCAGAAAGCGGTCCTCGTACTCATGCACATCGCAATTGCCAAACAGCCGCCAGGTCAGCGAGATCATGTTCGCCTCGCCCATCGCGGTATAAAGCGCATTGAGCGTGCCGTCGCCGATCTTGATGTCGATGAATTCATCCACATCCATGCAGATCGCCCAGCCACAATTCTGCACGATCGGTTCGGATTCACTGGCCTGCAGCGCGGCGTGCTGGGGTTTCAACTCGCCCCCCGGAACCCAGGGGTTCACCCGATGCTGCAAGATCCCCTTGCGCTGCAGCATCTCGAGCATGGTGTCGGTGCCGTCGGTGCAGTCGTTGGTGTAGACCAGAAAATCCTCGACCCCGATCGCGCGGTGATAGGCGATCCATTCCAAAATGAAGGGGCCTTCGTTCTTCATCGTGGTGACGATGCAGGTGCGCCCGGCCTCCGCGGCCCGTTTCGGTGCGGGTTTCGGTTTCGAGACCGGCGGGCGGATCGGTTTGTGCCCCCAGATTTCAGTGGCGATCTGCAAAAGCTGCGCATCTTCCACCAACGAGGTCTTGGGCGCCAGTTCCGCCGCCGCGCGCCCCGGCACCCGCAGCGCCATCGCGCGCCAGAACGGGAAGACCGTGCCCGGGTCGGGCTTGGCATAGGCCACGCGGATATGCCGCCAGGTCGCGTTCAGCCCGGCCTTTTGTGGCGCGACGCCCCAGCGTGCGATGCCGCGCCGCGCGTCGAACTGGCGGCAGATGTGATCGGCGAAACGCTCGGGCTGGCCGGGGCGCACCCGCCAGGGATAGATCCGCCGCCCGACCAGCAGAACGACGCCAGATCCAGACGCGATGCAGGCGTCGAACGCGCCGGGTGCGCCATCCGTGCGCGGGGCCAGATAGTCGGTCACATCCAGCGTCAGCACCGCGCGCGCCTGCCCCAGAAACCGCCATTTCGCGATTTCGAACACCAGCGACTGCCCGAGCGGCGCACGCCACGGGTCGGGCGCGGGCACCTCCATGCGGTCCTTGCCGGGCGCGTCGGGGGCCAGGAAAGGGTGGCTTTCGGGGCCCATCCCTGGCTTGCCCAGGGGCACCGGGCTTTCCAGGATCGCCACCGTCATCGGCAGCTCGCGCGCCTCCATCCCGGCGTGCAGGGCGGTCGCGAAATCGGCATCGCTGCCTGCGGCACTGTCGGGCGGGCAGCGGTTCAGGATCACCGCGGCCTCGGCGCCGTGCAGATCGTGGTGCCAGCTCAGCCAGTCGAGCACGGCATCGGCGCTTTGCTCCAGCCGTTCCCCAAAAAGACAGTTCTTGCCTGCAAACGCCGCCCAGTCGGGCGTCGCAGGGGAAAAGGCGCGCAGCTCCGGTTGGGCCCGGGGGATGCCGTCCTGCGGCGGTTCGGGCAGGACCGCCAGATGCCATGGGCCTGTGCCCTGCGCGCGCGCGATCACCATCACCCCGCCTGCCACATCGCGCCGCTCCAGCACCTCGATGGCGGCGGGCTGATCGGCGGGCACCTGATCGGGCTTGCAGGGATTGGCCAGAAACAGCCGCAATTCGGTGCGGCCTTCGGCGCCCCAGCCCACAGCGTCAAGCCAGCCCGCAGGCCCCGCCGTCGCCTGCAACTGCCGCCGGATCACCAAAGCCTCACCCATCTGCCCACACCCTTCCACGCTTTGGCCTGTCCTAACACGATTGCCTCGGCCCGCAAATCCGTGCGCGCCCGCGCGCCCCGCTTTGTCATTGGAAAATCAATGCATCTCGGGCAGGATGCGGCAAAACGAGTGAGGGCAGAGCATGGGACGAGTGCGCGAGGTTGGCACGCTGTGGATTGGCGGCGCGCTAAGCTGGATGGAGCAGCTTTGCCTGAAAAGCTTCGTCGATGCGGGGCAGAAAATCACGCTGTTTTCCTACGAGGACATCCCGAATGTCCCCGAGGGCGTGATCCGGCGCGACGGGCGTGAGGTTCTGGATACCGACGATTTCATCAAATACGAGAAGAAGGACAGTTTCGCGCTGTTCGCCGATTACTTCCGCATCCACATGATCGCGCAGAACCCGGGGATGATCTGGGTCGATACCGATGTCTATTGCCACCGGCCGATGGACTATGACAGCGACTATGTGATGGGGTTCGAGCTGCCCAATTCGACCCGGGTGAACAACGCGGTGCTGGGCCTGCCCGCCGACAGCGCGATCGTGGCCGATCTGCTGGCGTTCATGGAAGACCGCTACGCCATCCCCAGCTTCATCAAGCCCAAACTGCAAGAGGAATATCGCGCCGCCGCCGCAGCAGGCACGCCCGTGCACGTCAGCGCGCAGCCCTGGGGCGTCTGGGGGCCGATGATGATCACCCATTTCGTCGCCAAACACGGGCTGCTGGATCAGGTGCAGCCGATGGATGCCTTCTATCCCGTGCCGTTCCCCGAGCGCACCAAGATGATCCGCGATGCCGCCCGGGTCGAGGCGGCGCTGACCGGGCAGACCACCGCGTTGCATCTGTGGGCCTCGAACAAGCGCGAGCTGGGGCTGCGCTTCAATGGCATTCCGCGCGACGGCAGTTTCCTTGACAAGCTGTTGAAAAAGCATGGTGTCCGGCCCGAGTTTGCCCCGATCAAAGGGCGCGCGAAGTTGGTTTTCGACACGCCTGCGGCGGATGGCAGCCTGCTGGAGAAACTGGGCCTGTCGGCGGTGTCCAGTGTCGCGGATCTGGGCGGCACCGCGCCCGCGCAGGTGCTGGCGGCGCATGACAAATGGGATTGCGACATCACGCTGATCGACCTTTTGCCCAATGGCAAATGGCCTGACGCGCCGTCGGACTGGGTGGCGGGGTATCGCGCCTATCTGGAGGGCCGCGGTGTCGATCCGGCGCGCATCCATCATGTCGCCCGCGCCGCCGATCTGAAGCCGGTGGACCTGTTGTTCAACATCGCGGGCTTTGGCGATGTGAACAAGGTCAAGCACTTGCAACCCGTTCTTGATGCGGGCCTGCACGCCGACAGCCGGATGGTGCTGGACATCCGCAAGGGTTCGGGCGCCTATCCGTTCCTCAAGCCCCAGGGCACGACCGAGACGCTGAGCGACTGGGCCGATGGTGGCGGCGGCAAGACCACGCGGGTGCTGTTCACCCCCAACCCGCCCGCGCCCGAAACCGATGCCGGCTGGGCCGAAATCGCGCGCGGACTGGCGGGGCCCGACGGGTTTTATACCGACAACGGCAGCCATTCGTTCCTGTATATTCCGCGCGGGCGCACGCTCGTGGTGACCTTCGACAACCTCGACATCGCGATGAACAAGCGCGACACCCGCCGCCCCTGGGGGTTTGAATTCATCGAAAAACAGGGCTGGTCGATGCTGGGCGTGATGGCGGGCGGCTGGACCTGGTATCGCGACCCCTGGGTCAGCGACGAATTCGACCGGCTGGCGACAGAGGGCTTCTTCAACCAGTTCGAGCGCGTGGTGTTCTACGGCGCCTCGATGGGGGGCTATGCGGCCTGCGCCTTCTGCGCGGCCCATCCCGGTGCCGATGTGGTGGTGATCTCGCCACAGTCCACGCTCGACAAGACGCTGGTGCCGTGGGAGACGCGCTATAAAACCGCCTGGGGCGCGGATTTTTCCGGAAAATACGGCGATGCGGCGCAGGCCTCGCGCACGGCGCGGCGCGTGTCGATCCTGTATGATCCCTATGAACCCCTGGACGCGGGCCATGTGGCGCGGTTCGAGGGCGAAAACGTGATGCGCCTGCGCGCGCCGCTGATGGGGCACCGGCTGGGCTCGTCGCTGCATCAGATGGGCATTCTGTCGCCGATCATTCTGGGGGCGCTGGACGGCACGCTGACCGAGGCGGGGTTCTATCGCCGCCTGCGGGCGCGGCGCGATTTCCCGCGCTATCAGCGCGAGCTGTTCAACCGTGCCGTGGCGCGCGGTCACACGGCGCTGGCGCGGCGACTCGGGGCCTGGGCGCTGCGCCGCGGCGACAATCGCGCGATCCGTCTGGCCATGGCCGATCTGTAAGACGGGGTCTGGATAAAATGTCGCAGCCCGCGCCCCGGCGAATTTGACCTAAGTCAAAGTTTGCACCTGCAGCGCGGGATACGAGTTGGGCATCGGGTTTGCGATCTCCCTGAAATGCGGCGCAAGCCGCCGAAAACCCGATCCGAGGATCACCGGCATTCTCCCTTGCCAGATCCCCAAAATGCGCTGCGGGCCTCCCTCCCGCAGCGCTTTTATTTTCAGCCCCTGAAATCCTGTTTCGATTGCCTGCATCTGCCGCAAATCCGAACATGCCGCGGTGCGGCGTTGATTTCCTTTTGAAATCAACAATTAATGCAATAATGTGAATGTCATGTTTTAAGAGGAGGGGCGTATGTCCGTATCTTGGAAGCTGGGAGGGCTGATGCTCGGTCTGGTGTTTTTCGCCGCAATGCTGCTGGTGAAGCCGATCGGGATGTCGACCGAATTTGTGGTTTTCGACGGGGTGATCTGGGACATGATCAACCCCGATATCGTGGTCGAGGGGCCGGACGGGCCGACCTCGTCCAATGCCTATCTGAACGGGGTGGCCAAATCGGTGGCCAATCCGCTGAACTATGGCGTGGTCTTCGTGCTGGCGACGATGCTGGGCGCGGGCGTGTCGGCGGCGCTGCGTGGGGCCTATGGCGGCGGGGGTGTTGTGCCGTCGCTTTGGGCGGCAAACTTCGGTGCATCGGCGGCGAAACGTTTCGCCGGGGCGTTCCTGGGCGGGTTCATCGTGCTGTATGGTGCGCGACTCGCTGGGGGCTGCACCTCGGGGCACATGATGTCGGGGATGAGCCAGACCTCGGTTTCCGGCTTCATCTTCGCGGCGGGCGCCTTCCTGGTGGCGATTCCGACCGCGATGATTCTGTTCAAGCAGGAGGGCTGAGCGATGCAACTGTTCATTGCACTTGTGGTGGGCGCGGCCTTCGGCGCGGTTCTTGACCGGATCGGCGCGACCAACCCGTCGGTTCTGGGGCGGATGCTGGCGCTGCGCGCCTTGGGCCTGATGAAGGCGATCATTCTGGCGATCGGCGTGGCGCTTCTGCTGACCTTCGCGGGGCAGATGACGGGGATCGTCGATGTCGGGCACATGTCGGTGAAAACCGCCTATGTCGGCGTGTTCCTGGGCGGCATGCTGCTGGGCTTCGGCTGGGCGCTGTCGGGCTATTGCCCGGGCACGGGGCTGTGCGCGCTGGCCTCGGGGCGGCGTGATGCGCTGTTCTTCGTGGCGGGCGGCCTGCTGGGCGCCTTCGCCTATATCCAAAGCTATGACGCGGTCAAATCCACCGGCCTGCTGGAGCCGATCCTGGGCGGCAAGGTCACCATCGGGGCGGTGCCGGGATCGAAATTCGAGGGCCTCTTCCCGGGGCTGCCGGGTGACATCGTGGGGATCGTGCTGGGGCTGGTGTTCATCGCAGTGGCCTTCGTGCTGCCCGAAGGGCGCGCGGGCGACCGGGCCTTGACGGTCCCGGCCGAATAAGGCCACAGACCCGGCAAACGCGAAAGGGGGCCGCAGGGCCCCCTTTTTCAGATGATCCGCACCTGCGTGCCGACCGGGCACAGCTCGAACAGTTCGGCGATCATCTCGTTATAAAGCCCGATGCATCCGTCCGAGGATTTGCGCCCGATCTTGCGGGTGTCATGCGTGCCGTGGATGATATAGGCGGGCCAGCCCAGATACATCGCATGGGTGCCCAGCGGGTTGTCGGGGCCGGGCGGCATGTAATGCAGCGCCGGGTTGCGTTCGATCATAGAACGCGTGGGCGTCCAGTCCGGCCCCACCTTCTTGCGCACGATCTTGGTATAGCCGCGCTTGGTCAGTTCCTCGGTCAGCGGCACCGAGGTCGGGTAAAGCCGATAATCCGCCCCGTCTTTCGCCCAGTAATGCAGCGCTTTCGAGCGGGTATCGGCCACCAGCGTCACCCGGTCGAGCGCATCGAAATGGTCGCGCCAGTCGATCTGCCGGAAGGCCGAGATATTGGCGCGCTGCGGCGGGGCCACCAGTGCCGGTCGCTCGGCCATCGGCTGATCGGTGATCTCGACCTGTTGCGCGCGCAGCAGGCCGGGCGCGGTCAACAGCGCGGCACTGCCGCAGGTCAATGCCATGCGGCGGGTCAGGGGGCGGGTCATCGTCGGGGCTCCTGCTCTTGCTTTGCGCCACCCTCTCATTGCCGGGCGGGCAGATCAAATCACGCCCCCTCACGGCTGCGCGAGTTCATGGCAAAAGGCCCCGCCGCGGGGCAGGGCCTTTGGAAATTGGGGGCTGACGGGCCGGTTATTTCGGCGCGATCATCATCACCATCTGGCGGCCTTCAAGCTTCGGCATCGCCTCGATCTTGCCTGCATCGCCCACGTCTTCCTTGACGCGGTTGAGCAGTTCCAGACCCAGTTGCTGGTGCGCCATCTCGCGGCCACGGAAGCGCAGCGTGATCTTGACCTTGTCGCCTTCCTCCAGGAATTTCATCACCGAGCGCATCTTGACCTCGTAGTCATGCGTGTCGGTGCCCGGGCGGAACTTGATTTCCTTGATCTCGATGATCTTCTGCTTCTTGCGCGCCTCGGCTTCGCGCTTCTGCTGTTCGTATTTGAACTTGCCGTAGTCCATGATCTTGCAGACCGGCGGAACCGCCGTCGGCGAGATCTCGACCAGATCGAGCCCGGCCTCTTCGGCCATCTGCATGGCGCGGGCGGGGGATACGACGCCCACGTTTTCGCCATCCGCGCCGATCAGGCGGATTTCAGGCGCGCGGATGCGGTCATTGACGCGGGGTCCGGTGTCGCGCTGGGGCGGGGCATTGTGCGGTCTGCGGGCTATGGCTGTGTTCCTTCTGTGGCCATGTGCGGAATGGCGCGCAAAATAGAGCCGGGATCGGCGGCTTTCAACCACAATCGCGTTTTGGCGCCGAGAGAATGGGTCTTGGCGGCGGAAAGGGGGAAAATCCGGGCGATGAACTCCTTTTCATTCACGATTCAGGGGGCCATATACCAGTCGGAAACGTTTTTTCCCGAACACCGAGGGAGTGGAAAGATGAATAAAGTTCTTGGTCTTGTCGTTGTGATCGCCGCAATTGCCGCGGGTGCATGGTATTTCACGCAAACCCGCGTGGGGCAGGAAGCTGCGTCGGACGTAGCCGAGACGACCGGTGATGCCGCCACGGCCACGACCGAAGCCGTGACCGAGGCTGCCGACAGCGCGGCGCAGACCGCGACCGAGGCGGCGACGGCTGCCACCGAAGCGGCCGCCGATGCCGCCAGCGCCGCAACCGAAGCCGCCGGCGCTGCGGTCGACGCCGCGGCCGAGACCGCGAACGAGGCCGCCACCGCCGCCGCGGATGCCGCGACCGATGCCGCCGCTGCTGCGACCGAAGCGGCCGGCGCCGCCACCGATGCCGCTGCCGCGGCTGTGACCGAGGCCACCGACAGCGCCGCTGCCGTGGCGGCCGATGCGGCGAGTGCCGCGGCCGACGCCGCGAATGCGGCTGCCGAAGCCGCGACCGACGCAGCCGGTGCTGCCGACAATGCGGTTGCCGCGGCTGCCGGGCTCGACACCGACATGCTGACCGCCGCGCAGGCGCTCAGCGTCGACACCTTCGATGCCGCCAAGGTGACCGAGATCATCGACGCCTCGGCGCTGGATGACACGGTCAAGGTCTCGCTGAAAGCCGCCGTGGACAGCGCGGCCGCCAACCCCGAACTGGTTTCGGGTGTGGTTGATCAGGTGAAGGCCGCTCTGGGTCTCTGATCCTTTCTGCCGCGCAAGCGTCTGACATTTTCCGCCCCCCGGTGCCGCCGGGGGGCGGTTTGCATTTCGGGGGGCTTGTCTCTGGCACTGTGCGTGGCATGAAAAAACCGCGCCCGGTGCGGGGCGCGGTTCGGATAGGGCCGGGCTTGGGCAGGTTCAGATGCCGTCGCCGACGAAGGCCTTTTCGACCACATATTCGCGGGGTTCGGAATTGGCGCCCTCGCGCAGGCCAAAGCCTTCGAGCACGGCCATCACATCCTTGTTGAATGCCAGGCTGCCGCAGACCATCGCGCGGTCATGTTCGGCATCCATCGGTGCGATGCCGAGGTCGGAAAACACCTTGCCCGAGGCGAGGTTGTCGGTGATCCGGCCCATGAACGGGCTCTCTTCGCGCGTCGTGGTCGGGTAGTATTTCAGCTTGCCCTCGACCATCTCGCCGATCAGCTCGTCGTTTTTCAGCCCTTCCACCAGTTCGCGGCCGTATTCCAGTTCGGCGGCCGTGCGGCAGGTGTGCATCATCACGACTTCGTCAAACTTTTCATAAACTTCCGGGTCGCGCATCAGGCTGGCGAAAGGCGCAATCCCGGTGCCGGTGGCCAGGAACCACACGCGCTTGCCCGGCAGCAGCGCGTCGATCACCAGCGTGCCCACGGGTTTCGGGCGCAGGATGATTTCATCGCCCACCGCGATATGTTGCAGCTTCGAGGTCAGCGGCCCGTCCGGCACCTTGATCGAATAGAATTCCAGCTCTTCGTCCCAAGAGGGCGAGGCGATCGAATAGGCGCGCAAGAGCGGTTTGTCGTTGTCGCCCATCAGCCCGATCATCACGAACTCGCCCGAGCGGAAACGCAGCGTTTGCGGCCGTGTCACGCGGAAGGAAAACAGCCGGTCGGTCCAGTGTTTGACCTCGGTCACGGTCTGGGCGTCGGGCAGGTGCTTGACGGGCGGAATGGTCGCGGTTTCGGTCACGTCGGTCTCATTTTTCTGGGGCCCCAAAAAACGGGGGCGGGCAAACATATGCCGCAGATACCTCTAAGCTGCGAGGCCCTGCCTTGATTTGGCTCAAGTCGGCGCTCCGCAGTCTTGTACGGCGGAATGGTTAAGGCGGGAATAGCAAACTCAGCCTTTCATGCGGGCGCGATAGTCGCCTGCGGCCCAGTCGGCGCGGGCGGCCCATTGCGCGGCGGGCTGGCGCGCGGCCAGATCGGCGCTGATTTCCACCTCGTCAAAGCCCGAGCGCCGCGCCATCGCGTATTGATCGGCGATCACATGACCTGCGGCACGCAGCCGTCCGGCATAGCCCAGATCGCGCAGCCGGCGCGCCAGCGTAAAGCCGCGCCCGTCCGAAAACGCCGGGAAGGCGATGCGCACCAGATCCGCACCCGAGGTCAGCTGCGCCAGCTGATCGGGGGCGGTGTCGGGGGCCAGATCGACCGGGGTGCCGGTGAAATCCTCGGCGTGGAAGCCGTCGTCGCGCACGATCACGCTCATGCCACTTTCTCCGTGTTTGCGGTGTCTTGGGCGGGCGCGTCCGCAGGCGCGGTCTGCCCGCGCACGGCCTTGCCGCCGATGAAATGGATGCCGCATTCGGTTTTCGCCGAATTGCGCCAGCGGCCCGCGCGCGGGTCTTCGCCGGGTTTCACCGGGCTGGTGCAGGGCGCGCAGCCGATCGAAGGGTAGCCCTTGGCCACCAGCGGATGCCGGGGCAGGCGGTTCTGGACCATGTATTCTTCCAGATCCTCGCGGCCCCAATGCGCCAGCGGGTTGATCTTCATGCGCCTGTCCGTCTCGACCTCGAAGAAGTCGATGGTCTGGCGCGTGGCCCCCTGATAGCGCTTGCGCCCGGTGATCCAGGCGTCAAAGCCCGACAGCGCCTGTTCCAGCGGCACCGTCTTGCGCAGGGTGCAGCAGGCGTCGGTATTGAACTGATGCAGCGTGCCGTCGGGATCGTCGAGCTTCAGCGCGGCCTCGGTGGCGGTGATGACGCGCACATCCGTCAGCCCCAGTTTCGCGGCCACATCGCGCTGATATTGCAGGGTTTCCTCGAACAGCATCAGCGTGTCGATGAACAGCACCGGCGTGCCCGGCGCGATCACCGACACCATATGCAGCAGCACGACCGATTCCGCCCCGAACGAGCTGACCAGCGCCACCTCGCCGGTGTCGGGGTCTTTCAGCGCCTTTTCCATGACCGACACCGCCGCATGATGGCGGTAGCGGTCATTGAGCGCGGCAACGCGGGGTCCGATGTCAGGCAGCATCACGCGCCCCTTCGCCATAAAGTGCGGTCTTGAACGGTTGCGCGCCAAGGCGGCGATAGGCCTGCAGGAAGGTCTCTTGCCGGTCGGCGCGCAGGTCCAGATAGGCGCGCAGGATGCGTTCGATCGCGGGCACGACCTCGTCATAGGCAAAACCCGGGCCTGCCCGCTCGCCGATGGCGGCGGTTTCGCTGCCGTCACCGCCCAGCGTGATCTGATAGTTTTCCACGCCTGCGCGATCCAGCCCCAGAATCCCGATATGGCCGACATGATGATGCCCGCAGGCATTGATGCAGCCTGAAATCTTGATCTTCAGCGCACCGATTTCCTGTTCCAGCCCGAGCGCCTGAAAATGCGTCGCCAGCTCCTGCGCGACGGGGATCGAGCGGGCCGTGGCCAGCGCGCAATAATCCATTCCGGGGCAGGCGATGATATCCGACAGCAGGCCGACATTGGCCGTGGCCAGCCCCGCGCGCAGCAGTTCGGCATGCACGGCGGGCAGATCGGCGCGCGCGACATGCGGCAAGATCACGTTCTGCTCGTGGCTGATACGCAGCTCTCCATAGCCATAACGCTCGGCCAGATCGGCCATCAGCCGCATCTGATCGGCCGAGGCATCGCCCGGCGTCTGGCCATGCGCCTTGATCGAGATGGTCACGATGGCATGGTCGGCGCGTTTGTGCGCGGTCAGGTTCTGCCCGGCCCAGGCGGCGAACAGGGGGTCGACCGCCAGTGATTTCTCATAGAAATCAACCGGCTTTGCCACGAAAGCGGGCGGCGCGAACTGCGCTTCGATCCCCGCCAGCAGGGCCTGATCGACGCCGGTGAACTGCGGGCGGATGCGGGCGAATTCCTCTTCGGTGGCGGCGCGGAAGGCCTCGATCCCGTTTTCGAAGACGGTGATCTTGATGCGCGCCTTGTATTTGTTGTCGCGCCGTCCCAACAGGTTGTAGGTGGAAACCACCGCCTCCAGATAGGGCAGCAGATCGGCCTGCGGCAGGAAGTCCCGGATCACCTGACCCAGCATCGGCGTGCGGCCAAGACCGCCGCCGACCAGCACCCTGAAGCCGATCTCGCCGCCCTGACGCACGATCTGCAGCCCGATGTCATGGGCGCGGATCACCGCCCGGTCGGCCGCAGCCCCGGTGATCGCGATCTTGAACTTGCGCGGCAGGAACTGGAATTCGGCATGATCGCTCGACCATTGCCGGATCAGCTCGGCCACGGGGCGGGGATCGGCCACCTCATCGGCGGCGGCGCCCGCGAAATGATCGGCGGTCACGTTGCGGATGCAGTTGCCCGAGGTCTGGATCGCATGCATCTGCACATCGGCCAGCGCGTCGATGATATCGGGCACATCGGTCAGTTTGGGCCAGTTGAACTGGATGTTCTGGCGGGTGGTGAAATGGCCATAGCCCTTGTCCCACCGCTCGGCGATCATCGCCAGCTGGCGCATCTGATCGGCGCGCAGCGTGCCATAGGGGATCGCCACGCGCAGCATATAGGCGTGCAGCTGCAGATAGAGCCCGTTCATCAGCCGCAGCGGACGGAATTCATCTTCCGTCAGGCTGCCATCCAGCCGCCGTTCGACCTGCGCGCGGAACTGCGCGGCGCGGGCGCGCACGAAGGCCTCGTCGAAATCGCTGTAGTTATACATGGGCGACCTCCTGCTTGCCGTGGGCATAGTTCGACGGGCCGCGGGTGCGGAACGCCTCGCGGAAATGAACGGGTTCGGGGCCGTTCGGACCGGCCTTGGCCTCGGCCAGATAGGGGCCGACGACGCGGTCGCCCTGACCCATTGCCGACAGCAGGCGCAACTCGGCGATCGCCTCGTCTTCCAGCAATTCGGCCTCGGAATGGCTGCGCGACCAGTGGCCCGCAGCGGTCAGATAGATCACGTCGCCCGCGCGCAGATCGTTCGCGGTCACGACTTTCGGGGTGAATTTGCGGCTCATGAGCGGGCCTCCAGGGGCAAAGACAGGGGCAGGCGGGCGGTCTGGCGCGGGGTCAGACCCAGCAGGATGACGGCGGGGCCGGACAGACAGGCGGCGGTCTGCGGCAGGGTGGCCAGCGTGCCGGCATGGATCGCCTGATCGGCGCGGCTGGCGTTTTCGACCAGCGTCACGGGGGTGTCGGCGGCGGCGCCATGCATCATCAGCCGGCCCTGCACGAAACGCGCCGCGCGCTTGCCCATATAGATCGCGGCAACCGCGCCGGGGCGGGCCAGCGCCTGCCAGTCGGCCTCGGCAAAGCCCGCGACGTCATGGCCGGTCAGGATGCGCAGTTCGGAATTGCGCCCGCGCGCAGTCAGGCTCTGCCCAAGTGCGGTGGCGGCGGCCGAGGCGGCGGTGATCCCGGGCAGCACAGTGAAACCGATCCCCGCGGCATCCAGCGCGTCCAGCTCCTCGTCCAGCCGCCCGAAGATCGCCGCATCGCCCGACTTGAGCCGCAACACGGCGCGGCCTGCGCGCGCGAAGGCCACCATCAGCGCCGAGATGTCCTTTTGTGCGATGCCCGGGCCGAAGCCCGCCTTGCCGGTCTCGATCACCAGCGCGTCGGGGCTGGCCAGGGCCAGAACTTCGGCGCTGACCAGACGGTCGTGCAGGATCACATCGGCCTCGGCCAGCGCCCGCGCCACCGCCAGGGTCAGCAGGTCGGGGTCGCCGGGACCCGCGCCCGCAAGGGTCACATGGCCGGTCTGAGAGGTCGGAAAGGAAATCGAACGGGACATCGCACACCTGTTTTTCTGTGCCCAATATAGGAAATTTTCCCACCATATCGCCATTCCCCCTTGCGAATAAGGAACAATGTTTCATATTGGGCTGGTCTTGACGCATGTTTCCCGGAAAACGAAGGAAAACCGAATGGCTGTCCGGCTTGATGATATGGATCGCAAAATCCTCTCCCAGCTGCAGGAGGACGCCAGCCAGTCGCTCGACGAGATCGCGCGCAAGGTCGGCAGCTCGAAAACCCCGGTCTGGAACCGAATCCGTAAGATGAAGGATCTGGGTGTGATCGGGCGACAGACCGTTCTGCTGGATGCCGAGGCGCTGGGGCTCGAGGCCTGCTTCTTCGTGCTGATCCGCACGTCCGAGCATGAATCCGACTGGCAGCGCCGGTTTCTGGAGACCCTGCGTGCCCGCCCCGAGGTGCTGGAGGCGCACCGGCTGGCGGGCGACATCGACTATATCCTGAAGGTGCGGGTGAAGAACGCGCGCGCCTATGACCAGTTCTATCAGGCGCTGATTTCAGAGGTGAAGATCCACAACGTGACCGCGCTGCTGAGTATGGAGGAAATCAAATCCACCACTCTGCTGCCCTTGTAAGCGCCAAAGGGGGCGCCGCCCCCCGGCCTGTGGCCTCCCCCCGGGATATTTGTGCCAACGTGAAAGAGCGCTTTCATCTTGGAAAAAATATCCCGGGGGTGAATTGGCGCAGCCAAGAGGGGGCAGCGCCCCCTTAGTAGGTCACCATCAGCCGTTCCAACCCGTGGAAGTGATAGAGGTTGGCATAGCGGGGCGTTTCGGTCAGCCGCAGATCGGGTAGCCGTTTGAACAGCACCGGCAGCGCGGTGGTCAGTTCCAGCCGGGCCAGCGGCGCGCCGATGCAGAAATGCGCGCCTGCGCCGAAGGCGAAATTGGTCTGCACCGGGCGGCCGGGCCGGAACGCGGCGGGGTCTTCCCAGGGGCCCGGGTCGCGGTTGGCGCCCGCCAGCAACAAGCCGATCCGATCGCCCCGCCGGAAGCTGTGTCCGGCCAGCTCGATCTCTTCATAGACCCAGCGTGTGAACAGATGCAGTGGCGGGTCGGCGCGCAGGATTTCCTCGACCGTGCCCTCGATGCGCGCGGGGGTCAGCCAATCGCCGCCGGTCCCGGTTTCCAGCAGCGTCTTCACGCCATTGCCGATGGTGTGGACGGTGGCCTCGTGCCCGGCATTGAGCAGCAGGATGCAGGTGGCGATCAGCTCGTCGGGGCTCAGATGGGTGCCCGCCTCTTCGGCGGCGATCAGATGCGAGATCAGGTCGTCGGCCGGCGCGCGGCGTTTGCGGACGACATGATCGTGCAGGAAGGCCACGAAGGCCTCGGTGGCGCGCACGGCGGCCGCCTCGGTTTCAGGGCTGCGTCCCGCCTGATACATTCCGACCATGGCGTTCGACCAGGCCAGCAGATCGGGCGCGGCCGCTTCGGGCACGCCCAGAAGGCGCGCGATGAGGATGACGGGCAGGGGGCGCGCGAAGGCATCGAGCAGATCGTCGCCGCCGGGCGGCATCCGGTCGATCATCTGATGCGCCAGCGCCTCGATCTCCGGGGTGAGCCGCGCGATCCGGCCCGTTGTGAAGGCGTGCAGCACCAGCCGGCGCAGGCGGGCGTGGCGCGGGCCGTCCAGCTCCAGCATCGAATGCGCCTCGACGGCATAGAAGGGCGCCAGATGCGGCGGGATCGGTGGCGCGCATTCGGGCGGGGCCTCGCGCCCCAGCCGCCGGTCGCGCAGGGCTGCACCGACCACGGTTGCGCGTGCGGTAACGGGCAGGTCGTAGTCCGCCCAATGCACGAACGCGCCTGCTGCCCGCACCCTGTCGTAGAACGGATAGGGGTTTTGCACGAAGGCGGGGTCAAGGGGGGATTGGCTCAGGCTGATCATTCTGGCTCCGTAAACTGTGCCAAGATGCGCGGATCGGGCAGGGAATGACAAGGCGGACGCTTGATTTCGTGCACGCGCCGGGCGACCAAGGAAGAAAAGGAGATATCATGACCCAGCCTGCCGATCTGAGCATCACCCCCGTCAATGCCGATCAGCGTGCCGAATGGGCCGCGCTGTTTGCAGGCTATGCCGCGTTCTACAAGGTCGATCCCGCCCCCGCCGAGGCGCAGGTCTGGGATTGGATCTGCGACCCGGATGAACCGTTTCATGCGGAAATCGCCCGCGATGGCGCGGGGCGGGCGCTGGGGCTGGTGCAGTATCAGCTGATGCATCGTTCGCTGTCGGGGGGGATGGTGGTCTATCTGTCCGACCTGTTCACCCTGCCCGAGGCCCGGGGCATGGGGGTCGGGCGCGCGCTGATCGACCGGGTGCGGGCCTTTGCACGAGACGGGGGCTATCCGTCGGTGCGCTGGCTGACGCATGAAGGCAATGCCGCCGCGCGCGGGCTTTATGACAGTTACGCGCCGGCTTCGGGGTTCATCCTTTATGCCGTTGCGCCCTGAGCCCGCCTTTCGCCGCCCCGAGCCGATCATCCGGCGGCTGATGGTGCTGGCGCTGGCGCTGGGGGCGGTCGTCTGGGTGTCGGTGCTGGTCTGGCAGGTCTCGGCGCGGTCGGGTCTGGCGCAGTTGCAGACCCGGGCCGAGGCCGACCTGCGGCTGGCCGCCGACCGGCTGACCTCGGCCGTGGTGCAGTTCCGCGAGGTGGCCGTTCTGGCGGCAGAACATCCCTATGTGATGGATCTGGCCCGCGGCGAGGGCACCAAGACGCCCGGGGCCGTGGCCGCGGTTCTGCAGCGCATGGCCGACCGGGCCGGGGCGCAGGATCTGATGCTGCTCAGCCCCGGCGGGCGCGTTCTGGCCGGTCCCGAGGGGGCGCCTGCCTTTCTGCCTGCCGCCCCCGATCTGGTGCGCGCGGCACAGGGGGCGACGGGCGCGCATCACGGCGTCAACCCGGTCACGGGGCGGCGGTTCTATCGCTATGCCGCGCCGGTTTTTTCCAGCGGCGGCCCGGTCGCGGGGATCGTCGTGCTGAGTTTCGATGTCGATCGGGTCGAGGCCCCGGGGCGCGGCGATCCGGTGCCGGTCTGGTTCACCGATGCCGGAGGGGTGCAGTTCATCGCCAACCGCTCCGAGATGGTGTTGCAGGTCAGCCCCGGCGGCCGCCCCGATCCGGGCAGTTATCCGGCGGGTCATCTGACGCCCGCGCCTGCGCCGCGCCAGACCGTGCTGGCGGGGCAGGCGCTGATGGCGGGCGGCGGCTATCTGCCCGATCTGGCGCTGGAGGTGACCAAGGATCTGCCGGTGATCGGATTGACCGGCCACGCGCTGGGGGATGCGGGGGCGGTGTTGCGCACGGCGCGGGCGCAGGCGCTGTCGGTGGCGCTGGCGCTGCTGGGGTTCGGTGCGGTGATCCTTGCGCTGGCCGAACGCCGCCGGGCGCTGGCCGACCAACTGGCCGCCGAGGCACGCGCCAATGCCGCGCTGGAGGTGCGGGTGGCCGAACGGACCGCCGAACTGCAAGCGGCCAACGATCAGTTGACGCGCACCCAGGCTGAACTGGTGCAGGCGGGCAAGCTGTCGGCGCTGGGGCAGATGTCGGCGGGCATCAGCCACGAACTGAACCAGCCACTTATGGCGATACGGTCCTTTGCCGAGAATGCCGAACTGCTGCTGGAACGCGGTCAGGTGCAGGCGGCGGGTCAGACGCTGGCGCGGATTTCCGACATGGCGCGGCGGATGGGGCGGATCATCAAGAACCTGCGCGCCTTTGCCCGTTCGGAAAGCGAGCCGGCAACGCGCGTGGGTCTGGCTGCGGTGGTGGAAGGTGCGCTGGAACTGATGGCGGGGCGGATGGCGCGCGCGGGCGTGCATGTCGACTGGCAACGCCCCACCGCGCCCGCCATCGTAATGGGCGGCGAGGTGCGGCTCAGCCAGGTCACCGTCAACCTGCTGTCGAACGCGATCGAGGCGATGGAAGACTTGCCCGCGGGCGCGCCGCGCCGCATCACCATCCGCATCGCGCCCGGCGCCCCGGGCCATACCCGGCTGAGCATTCGCGATACCGGGCCGGGCATCGCCGATCCCTCGCGCATCTTCGACCCGTTCTATTCGACAAAGGAAGTCGGTAGCGAAGAGGGGCTTGGATTGGGCCTGTCGATTTCCTATGGGCTGGTGCAGGGGTTCGGCGGCACGCTGAGCGGGGCCAACGCCCCGGATGGCGGCGCGATCTTCACCGTGGATCTGCGCGCCGCACCGGAACCCGCGCGGGTCAAGGAGGGCGCATGACAACCAAGGTCTTGCTGGTGGATGACGACCGCGCGGTGCGCGAGGCCCTGGGCCAGACGCTCGATCTGGCGGGGCTGACGCCGGTGCTGGCGGGCAGCTATATCGAGGCCAAGGATCACATCGGCCCCGAGTTTGCCGGGATTGTGCTGAGCGACATTCGGATGCCCGGCAAGGACGGGTTTGCGCTGCTGGATCTGGTGCAGAAACGCGATGCGGAATTGCCGGTGATCCTGCTGACCGGTGAGGGTGATGTGCCGACGGCCGTGCGGGGGATGGCGGCAGGGGCCTTCGATTTTCTGGAAAAACCCTGCGCGCCCAAGGATTTGCTGGCCGTTGTCGAAAAGGCCCTGAAAACCCGCGCGCTGGTGATGGAGAACCGCGCGCTGAAGCGCGAACTCAAGCGCGGCGATGCGGCGGCGCGCATGCTGGTGGGGGCAAGCGCGGTGGCCGAGGGGCTGCGCGAGGCGGCACGCGCCGCTGCCCGCTCGGGCGCCGAGGTGCTGATTACCGGCGCGCCGGGCGCGGGCAATTCCAAGGTGGCCGAGGTGATCCACCTGCTGTCCGCCGCCGCCCCGCGCGCCTTTGTCAAACTGCCCGCCGCCCATCTGGCGCCCGAGGCGCTGGAGGCGGGGTTTGCCCGGGCCGAGGGCGGCACGCTCTATTTGGACGAGGTGGCCGACCTGCCGCAGCCCGCGCAATTCGCGCTGATCGAATTGCTGGAAACCCGGCTTGGCACCCGGCTGATCGCGGGCACCTATCGCGATCTGGCGGGCGAGGCCCGCGCCGGGCGCTTTCACCCCGATCTTTACTGGAAGCTCGACGGGGTGAAGCTGCGCATCCCTTCGCTGTCGGAACGCCCCGAGGATATTCCGATCCTGTTTCGCCATTATGTGCAGATGGCTTGCGAACAGTCGAACCTGGCGATGCCCGCGATCCCGCCTGAACTGAGCGCGCGGCTGATGGCGCGCGACTGGCCCGGCAATGCCCGTGCCCTGATGTCCGAGGCGATGCGCTTTGCGATGGGGCTGGGCGCCGAGGAGGCGCCGGAAACCCTGGGCCTGGCCGAGCGGATGGCGCAGGTCGAACGGATGCTGCTGGCCGAGGCCCTGACCCGCGCGGGCGGCAATGCGACCGAGGCGGCGGCGGCCCTGAAACTGCCGCGCAAGACGTTCTATGACAAGCTGGCGCGCCACGCCCTGCGCCCCGAGGATTTTCGCGGCGCCTGACGCGTGACCCGGGTCAGTCGTGCCTGAAAACCGTGCGACAATTCGCCCGGTTCGGCGAAAACATGTGCGGATTTTCGCACATTGCATCTGGTCCGTCCGCGCCGGAGTTTTTCTAACCTTCTGGAAACGGGCCAAAAACAGGCGTTACTCACGTCCTATCACGAAACTGTTGATCTGCCATGCACCAGGCGGTTGGCTTGGCGCAGGCGGAGCGGAGGGCTCTGCGACGATTTTGGCAGGTCTGGGAGGACACCATGAAAATCTTTACCGCCGCGATGACGGCCGTTGCCCTTGTCACCTCTGCGGGGGGCGCGTTCGCGCAATGCGACGACGGCGAAATGGTCATCAAATTCGCCCATGTCACCAATGCCGACAAACACCCCAAGGGTATCGCCGCCAGCCTGTTCGCCGAGCGCGTGAACACCGAGATGAACGGCAAGGTCTGTGTCGAGGTCTACCCGAACTCCACCCTTTACGATGACGATCAGGTGCTCGAGGCGATGCTGCAGGGCGACGTGCAGATGGCCGCGCCCAGCCTGTCGAAATTCGAAGCCTTCACCAAGGTCTTCAACCTGTTCGACCTGCCCTTCATGTTCAAGAACATGGAAGCCGTGGACGCGTTCCAGAATTCGGATATCGGCCAGCAGATGAAATCCTCGATGGAACGGCGCGGGCTGAAGGGGTTGGAATTCTGGCACTCGGGGCTGAAACAGTTCTCGGCCAACAAGCCGCTGTTGCTGCCGACCGATGCGAAGGGGCTGAAATTCCGCGTGCAGCCCTCGGATGTGCTGGTCGCGCAGATGAAGGCGCTGGATGCCAGCCCGCAGCCGATGGCCTTCTCTGAAGTCTATGGCGCGCTGCAGACCGGTGTTGTCGACGGGCAGGAAAACACCTGGTCCAACAGCTATGGCCAGAAATATTACGAAGTGCAGGACAGCATCACCGAAACCAACCACGGTCTGCTCGATTACCTCGTCGTCGTTTCGACCGACTGGTGGGATAGCCTGGACCCGGCCGTGGCCGAACAGCTCGGCACGATCCTGCACGAGGTCACGGTGGAGCGTAACGCGGCCGTGAACGAGGTCGAACTGGCGGCGCGTCAGTCGATTCTGGATGCGGGCGGCAAGATCAACGTGCTGACCCCTGAACAACGTCAGGCCTGGGTCGATGCGATGATGCCCGTGTGGGAGCAATTCGTCGATGGCGTGGGCCAGGACAACATTGATGCGGCGCAGGCGATCAACGCGCAGAACTGAGACGTCTGTCCGACAGGGGGCGCGCGGGAGGCTTCGGCCTTCCGCGCGGTTTCCCACTTAATTTCCGGGGGATACCATGAGCGCGAAATATGCGCCCAAATCGGCCTTGGGCCGGGCTGTTCACAGCTTCGAGGAAACCGCGATTGCGGTGATCCTGGGGCTGATGACGCTGATCACATTCGTCAATGTGGTGCTGCGCTATGTCTTCAGCCATTCGATGATCTGGGGGCTCGAAGCGACCTTGATCCTGTTCGCCTGGCTCGTGCTGTTTGGCATGTCCTACGCGGTCAAGGTGACCGCGCATCTGGGTGTCGATGCGGTGATGGGCATGGTCGGTCACGGCCCGCGCCGGGTGATGGCGTTGGCCTCGGCTGCGCTGTGCCTGATCTACGCTTTCCTGTTGATGAAAGGCGCGTGGGACTACTGGGCCCCCTTCGGCGGGTTTGACCAGACCGGCGGGCGCTGGTTCCCCGAAGGCTTCATCAAGACCCGCGATCAGGCCTGGTATGAGACCGAAACCATCCCGATGCCCGACTGGCTGCGCTTCATCGAAGGGCCGATGAACGCGGGCGAGCATTACGGCAAGCTGCCGCGTTTCATCCCCTATTTCATCCTGCCCTTCGGTGTGGCGCTGTTGTTCTTCCGGCTGGCGCAGGCCGCTTGGGATGTGCTGCGCGGGCGGCGCGAGGCGCTGATCGTCAGCCACGAAGCCGAAGATGCGGTGGCCGATGTGCGCCATCTGAACGCCGAGGAATAAGCCATGGATATCGCACTTCTTTTTGCCATGGTCATCGGTTTCATGCTGATCGGCGTGCCGATCGCGATCTCGCTGGGGCTCAGTTCGATCCTGTTCCTGCTGTGGTATTCCGACACCTCTCTCGCCTCGGTCGCGCAGGCGCTTTATCAGGCGATGGAGGGGCATGCGACGCTGCTGGCCATTCCCTTCTTCATCCTGGCCTCGTCCTTCATGTCGACGGGTGGCGTGGCCAAGCGGATCATCCGCTTTGCCATTGCCTGCGTGGGCCATCTGCCCGGCGGTCTGGCGATTGCGGGGGTGTTGGCCTGCATGCTGTTTGCCGCACTTTCGGGCTCCTCGCCCGCGACCGTGGTCGCCATCGGGTCCATCGTGATCGCGGCGATGCGGCAGGTCGGCTATTCCAAAGATTTCGCCGCCGGTGTGATCTGCAACGCGGGCACCCTGGGCATCCTGATCCCGCCCTCGATCGTGATGGTCGTCTATGCCTCGGCCACCGATGTGTCGGTCGGGCGGATGTTCCTGGCGGGCGTCATTCCGGGGCTTCTGGCGGGCGTGATGCTGATGGCCACGATCCTGAGCATCGCGATCTACAAGAAACTGCCCAAGGGCGAATGGCAAGGCTGGGGCGAGGTCTGGGACAGCTTCCGCGATGCCTTCTGGGGGCTGATGCTGATCGTCATCATCATGGTCGGGCTTTACGGCATTCCGGGCGTGATCAAGGGGATCTTCACCCCGACCGAGGCCGCCGCCGTCGCCGCCGTCTACGCCTTCTTCGTCGCGAATTTCATCTACCGCGACATGGGGCCGCTCGATGCGGGCGAACAGAAGATCCCGCTCTGGCGCAAGCCGCAGGCGCTGATCACCACCTTCATGCATCCCGCGACGCGCGCCACCCTGTTCGAGGCGGGCAAGCTGACAGTCACGCTGATGTTCATCATCGCCAACGCGCTGATCCTGAAACACGTCCTGACCGACGAACAGATCCCGCAAAAGATCACCGAGGCCCTGCTGGGTGCCGGTCTGGGCAAGATCATGTTCCTGATCATCGTCAACGTGATCCTGCTGATCGGCGGGCAGTTCATGGAACCCTCGGGGCTGATCCTGATCGTGGCGCCGCTGGTCTTCCCGATTGCGATCGAACTGGGCGTCGACCCGATCCATCTGGGCATCATCATGGTGGTGAACATGGAAATTGGCATGATCACGCCGCCGGTGGGGCTCAACCTCTTCGTCACCTCGGGCGTGGCAGGGATGCCGATCATGCGGGTCGTGCGCGCGGCCCTGCCGTTCCTGGCGGTGCTGTTCGTCTTCCTGATCCTGATCACCTATGTGCCGTTCCTCAGCACCTGGCTGCCGACCTCGGTCATGGGGCCCGAAACGATCGTGAAGTAAGGGGGCAGGGGGCTCTGCCCCCGCCCGTTCCGGGCCCCCCGGGATATTTGATCCAGAAAGAAACAGGAAAACGGGGGCAGGGATCAGATCCCTGCCCCTGCGTTTTAGGGCCGTGCTTTCACTTTGGCAGAAATATCCCGGGGGAGAGGCCGCAGGCCGAGGGGGCAGCGCCCCCCTGCGCCGCTCAGGCCGCGTCCAGCGCCGCGATGATCGCGCCGAAATCCGCGGCCTTCAGCGAGGCCCCGCCGACCAGCGCGCCATCCACATTCGAAGTCGCGAAGATTTCCGCGGCATTCGAGGGCTTGACCGATCCGCCATAGAGCACCCGCATCAACCCGCCCTCGGCCCCGAACCGGCCCGCCAGTTCCGAGCGGATGAAATCATGCACCTCGGCGATCTGCGCCAGCGTGGGCGTGCGTCCGGTTCCGATCGCCCAGATCGGTTCATAGGCAATCACGGTGTTGGCGCCGGTGGCGCCGTCCGGGGTCGAGGCGAACAGCTGTTGCCCGATCACATCCAGCGTCTCGCCCGCATCGCGCTGCGCTTCCGTCTCGCCCAGGCAGATCACCGCCACCAGCCCGGCCGCACGCGCGGCCTGCGCCTTGGCGCGCACCATCTCGTTCGTTTCGGCATGATCCGCGCGGCGTTCGGAATGGCCGACGATCACATGGCTCGCGCCGGCATCCTTCAGCATGGCCGCCGCAATGTCGCCGGTATGCGCGCCCGAGGCATTGGCGTGGCAATCCTGCCCGCCGACCGCGATCTTGCCTTGGGTCAGTGCGGCCATCGCCGCGACCAGTGTCGCGGGCGGGCACAAAAGCACCTCGCAGCCCGGTTCGGGATGCGCCGCCATCAGCGCGGAAACCTCGCTCAGGCTGGCGGTGGTGCCGTTCATCTTCCAATTGCCTGCGGCCAGTTTTCTGCGCATCTGCCCCTCCTGTCTGGTTTGCGCCAGATTAGGGCAGGGCGGGCGCGGGCGCAAAGGGCAAATCCGCGCGGGCGGGTGGCGGGGCTCAGCCCGCGTCGGTCATGTCGCGGAATTTCACCGACTCGCCGCAGCCGCAGCTTTCGGTGACGTTGGGGTTGCGGAACTTGAAGCCGGATTCAAGCAGGCCGACTTCGTAATCAATCTCGGTGCCCAGCAGGAACATCTGCGCCATCGGCGCGATCAGAACCCGCGCAGGACCGTCCTCGACCACGATATCCATCGGCCCGGCCTCGGCGGCGACTTCCATCGTGTATTCCATCCCCGCGCAGCCGCCCTTCTTGACGCCGATGCGAAACCCTGCCGCGCCTTCGCGCGCCATCAGCGCGGCGATCTGCGCGACTGCGGCGGGGGTCAGCGTGACGGGGGGCTTGCCGGGAATGGCGAACATGGGTCTCTCCTGAACTGTCAGGGTCATAGATAGGGGCGGCGCGGGCCCGGGGCAAGCGCCGCCCGCCCGTTACAGCGTCGGATAGTCGGTGTAGCCCTCGGCCCCGCCGCCATACAGCAGCGCAGCCCGCAGCGGGTTCAGCTCGGCCCCGGCTTCCAGCCGCGCAGGCAGGTCGGGGTTGGCGATGAAGGCGCGGCCAAAGGCCACCGCATCCGCCGTGCCATCCGCCACCGCCTGCAGCGCCATCTCGCGGGTGTAGCCGTTGTTGGCGATGTAGGGCGCCGCGATCTGATCGCGCAGGGCCTCGAGCGCGCCTTCGGGCCAGTCCCGCGGGCCGCCGGTGGCGCCCTCGACCATATGCACGAAGGCCAGCGGACGTTTGTTCAGCTCGGCAATCACCGCGCCGAACAGGGCGGGCGTGTCGCTGTCCAGCCCGACGTTGTTGGCGTTGGAATAGGGCGAGATCCGAATGCCCACACGCCCCGGCCCCCAGACGCCGATCACCGCATCGACAACCTCGGTCAGGAACCGCACGCGATTGGCAATCGTCCCGCCATAGGCATCGGTGCGTTTGTTCGAGGTGTCACGCAGGAACTGGTCGATCAGATAGCCGTTGGCGGCGTGAATCTCTACCCCGTCAAACCCCGCGTCCTTGGCATTTTGCGCGGCTTTCGCATAGTCCGCCAGAATGCCGGGGATTTCGTCGATCTCCAGCGCACGCGGCGTCGTGGTTTCGACAAAGCCGGTGCCGTCGAAGGTTTTCGACCCCGCCGAAATCGCCGAAGGGCCGACCGGATCGGCCCCGCCCAGCAGGCTCGGGTGCGAAATCCGTCCCACATGCCACAGCTGCGGCACGATCTTGCCGCCTGCGTCATGCACCGCGTCGACGATCTTGCGCCAGCCCGCGACCTGCTCGTCGCTATAGATCCCGGGCGTCCAGGCATAGCCCTGCGCCATCGGCGAGATTTGTGTGCCCTCGGTCACGATCAGCCCGGCACTGGCGCGCTGACGGTAATACTCGACCATCAGATCGGTGGGCCGCAGGTCGGGCGCGCGGTTGCGCGTCAGCGGCGCCATCACGGTGCGGTTGGCGATCTCGATCTGGCCAAGACGGGTGGGGGTGAACAGGGCTTCGGTCATCGGATGATCCTGAATCTGGGGCGCGAAGGGCGCGCAAAACTGAACATGTGCGTTCAAGCTGGGGCAGGGATCGCGGCCATCAAGGGCAGGGGGCGTGGCCAGCTGCACAGGAGCGCCCCAATCTGTGCGATCTTGTGCAAATGAAAACGGCGCGCACCTTTTGGGGTGCGCGCCGTTATTCCAAGACTTCAACAGGTTACATGAAGCCCAGTTCCAGCCGCGCCTCGTCGGACATCATGTCCATGCCCCATTGCGGATCGAAGGTCATCTCGACATCGACCGATTTCACACCGGCCACGCATTCCACCGCATCCTGCACCCATTGCGGCATCTCGCCCGCCACCGGGCAGCCCGGCGCGGTCAGGGTCATGATGATGCGCACGTCGTTTTCATCGCTGATCGTGATCGTGTAGATCAGCCCAAGGTCATAGATGTTGACCGGGATTTCCGGGTCGAACACCGTCCGGCAGGCCTCGACCACGCTGTCATGCAGCGGGTGCTCGGTGCTCGAGGGCTGGATCAGCGGGGTGCCTTCAAGCGGGGGCTGGGCGTCGGTGGTCATGGGAAGTCCCGATCCTGTGGATTGTCGAGCGAATATATAGGAAATTCCCCGGGGCAGGTAAAGGCCACCCCGGCGGGCAAATCGGCGCGGCCCGCTTTGACAGAACAGGGCGCAGGGGCGGGGCATCTGCGCCCGACGCTTGACCCGCGCGCCGATCCGCGCCACATCCCGGGCATGGTTCCGCTCGACAAACTCGCCCAGATCACGCAGCGCTTCGAATTTCTCGAGGCGCGGCTGAACGCACCCGCGACGCCCGCTGAAATCGCCGCCCTGTCGCGCGAATATTCCGGTCTGAAGCCGGTGGCCGATCAGGTTGCGGCCTATCGTACGGCGCTCGACGACGTGGCCGAGGCCGAGGGCTGGCTGGCCGACCCCGAGATGAAAGCCCTGGCCGAGGAAGAGCTGCCGCGCCTGCGTGCGCGCATCCCGGAAATGGAACAGGCGCTGCGGCTGGCGCTGCTGCCCAAGGACGCCGCTGATGCCCGCCCCGCGATCCTGGAAATCCGCCCCGGCACCGGCGGCGAGGAAGCCGCGCTGTTTGCGGGCGATCTGCTGCGGATGTATCAGCGCTATGCCGAAACCATGGGCTGGCGGTTCGACTTGCTGGACCTGACCCAGACCGAACTGGGCGGCGTCAAGGAGGCGGTCGCGCGGATCGAGGGCGAGGGCGTCTTTGCCCGGCTGAAATACGAATCCGGCGTGCATCGCGTGCAGCGCGTGCCCGAGACCGAGGCGGGCGGCCGCATCCATACCTCGGCCGCGACCGTCGCCGTGCTGCCCGAGGCCGAAGAGGTCGATATCGACATCCCCACCAGCGACATCCGCATCGACACGATGCGTGCCTCGGGTGCGGGGGGGCAGCACGTCAACACCACCGACAGCGCCGTGCGCATCACCCACCTGCCGACCGGCATCGTTGTGACCAGTTCGGAAAAATCCCAGCACCAGAACCGCGCCAATGCGATGGCGGTGCTGCGCGCGCGGCTTTACGAGGCCGAGCGCGACCGGCTGGCCAGCGAACGCGCTGACAGCCGCAAGTCGCAGGTGGGCTCGGGCGATCGGTCGGAACGGATCCGCACCTACAACTTCCCGCAAGGCCGGCTGACCGATCACCGCATCAACCTGACGCTTTATGCGCTGGCGCAGGTGATGAACGGCGATCTGACCGAGGTGATCGACGCACTGATCGCTCACGATCAGGCCGCAAAACTGGCGGAGATGGAGGGATGAGCGCCCCCCAGACCGCGCAGGTCGCCCTGGTCGCCGCCGTGCGCCAACTGACCGCCGCCGGGATCGAGGGCGCCGCCACCGACGCGCGCCGCCTGCTGGCGCATGCGATGGGGATGGCGCCCGACCGGCTGACCCTGCATCTGCAAGACCCGCTGACGCCAGAGCAGGCCGCGGCCTTCTGCGCTGCGCTGACGGCGCGTGCGGCCCGTCAGCCGGTGGCCCAGATCACCGGCCGGCGCCTGTTCTGGGGGCAGGATTTCCACGTCACCCGCGACACGCTCGACCCGCGCCCCGAAACCGAGGGGCTGGTGGCCGCCGCGCTGGAACGGCCCTTCGTCAAGGTTCTGGATCTGGGCACCGGGACCGGCTGCATCCTGCTCAGCCTGCTGAAATCCATGCCGATGGCGACGGGGCTGGGGGGCGATATTTCCGCAGCCGCCCTTGATGTGGCGCGGGGCAATGCCGAACGGCTGGGGCTGGCCAGCCGCGCGCGCTTTCAGCAGGCCGACTGGTTCGCGGGCATCCGTGGCATGTTCGATCTGATCGTATCCAACCCGCCCTATATCGCCGCCGCGGAAATGGCCGGCCTGTCCCCCGAGGTCCGTGACTGGGAACCGCATGCGGCCCTGACCCCGGGCGGCGACGGGCTGGATGCCTATCGCGCGATTGCGCGGGGCGCGGGGGCGCGGCTGCTACCGGGCGGGCGGATCGTGCTGGAAATCGGGCCGACGCAGGGCGCGGCCGTGGCCGCGCTGCTGGCCGAACAGGGGTTCGAGCGGATCGAGATCCGCCCCGATCTGGATCGGCGCGACCGGGTGGTTTTGGCACATAAACCCGTGGGCGAAACCGGCTGTGGTTGTGCCTGAGCGGGTTTTGTCGTGCATTTTGCACATAAACCGGGGTAAAATGCCGCATCCCCGCAGATTTCTGCTTGTCACTGCGCGCAGTGCATGATTAGTCAAATGCGTGCTGGGTGGAAATTGATCCCCCGCACGGCTCAGCTTCACACTGCGGGTCATACGGTCTTCGGCGGGCAGATGCCCGGTTCTCTTCGCAAGATCGTGTCGCCTGCATGGGCCCCTTGCCGGGCAGCCCAGACCTCAGCACCCCTTCGGGGAAAGACACACGAAAGCTCATGAGATCTTCCAAATCCCGTTCGCGTTCCAAGTCGAACCGCCAGCGCTCTGTCGGCAATGTCATCAATCGGGTCTTTGACAGCTCCGGTCCCGAAGGCAAGGTCCGCGGCACGCCGCAGCAGATCATCGACAAATACCTGATGCTGGCGCGTGACGCCCAACTGTCCAACGACCGGGTGGCCGAGCAGAACTTCCTGCAACATGCCGAGCATTACACCCGCCTGCTGGGCGAGGCGCAGCGTGAAATGGCCCGCGAACAGGAAGAACGGCAACGCCAGCAGGGCCAGGGTGGCAACCAGAACGGTGGCAACCAGAACGGCGCAAATCAGGGTGGCAATCAGAACGGCGGCTCCAACGCGCCGCGCGATCGGTTCGAACCCCGCCCGGACGAGCCGCGCGACGCGGAACCCACCACGCCCGATCTGCCGCCGGTGGAAGAGGATGGCCCGGGTCTGGTCGAGACGCCGGAAATGCGCGCAGAGGCTGCCGCCGGGGCCGAGCCTGCCGCCGAAGGCGCCGCAGAGAGCAAGTCGTCGAAATCGCGCAGCCGCCGCAGCCCGCGCAAACCGCGTGAGCAGCGCGCCGACAAAGAGGCCGCCCCGGCCACCGAAGGATCGGCCGACTAAGCGCCCGATCACGACCAGACTGCAGAACCGCGCCCCGCAAGGCGCGGTTTTTCATTGTGCGGCGACGATCCGGGCAAGGTGGCAGAACTGTTCCAGGCTGACCCGTTCGGCGCGTTCGGTGGGCGCGATCCCGGCCTCTTCCAGCAGCGCCTCGATGTTCGGGGCAACCCCTTTCAGCGACGCGCGCAGCATCTTGCGCCGCTGATTGAACCCCGCCGCGACGATCCGGTTCAGGACTTTCGGGTCCGCCGGATAGCGCGGCGCGGGCAGGGCCTTCAGATGGACCACCGCCGAATGCACCTTGGGCGCGGGGGTGAAGGCCTCGGGCGGCAGATGCATCACGATCTTCACATCGCAGCGCCACTGCGCCAGCAGCGCCAGCCGCCCGTAATGATTGTCGCCGGTCTTTGCCACGATCCGCTGCGCGACCTCTTTTTGGAACATCAGCGTCAGACTGTCCCAGAACGGCGGCCATTCGGGCGGCGTCAGCCAGCGTACCAGTAGTTCGGTCCCGACATTATAGGGCAGGTTGGCGGCGATCTTGATCGGCGGGGTCAGATGGGCGGCCACGTCGATCTCCAGCGCATCGCCGTTGATCACCTCCAGCCGCCCGGGATAATGCGCCGCGATCTCGGCCAGCGCGGGCAGGCAGCGCGGGTCCTTCTCGACCGCCAGCACCCGGCGCGCGCCCTCGGCCAGCAGCCCCCGGGTCAGACCGCCGGGCCCGGGCCCCACCTCCAGCACATCGCAGCCGGTCAGATCGCCCGCGCAGCGCGCGATCTTCGCGGTCAGGTTCAGATCCAGCAGGAAGTTCTGGCCCAGCTGCTTTTTCGCGATCAGATCATGGGTGCGGATCACCTCGCGCAGCGGGGGCAGCCCGTCAAGTGCCGTCATCTCCGACCTCCTTGTTTCATCTTGGCGCAAATATCCTCGGGGGTCCGGGGGCAGACAGCCCCCGGCGCGCGGTGCCAGAACCACGGAGGCAAGGGGGCGCTGCCCCCTCGGCCTGCGGCCTCACCCCCGGGATATTTGAGCCAAAGTGAAAGGGCAAGCCGCGCGGGGCGTTCAGCCGCGCCGCGCCGCGCCCATCTGCGCGGCCAGTTTCAGCGCAGCGATCAGGCTGGACGGGTTGGCCACGCCGCGCCCGGCGATGTCATAGGCGGTGCCGTGATCGGGCGAGGTGCGCACGAAGGGCAGGCCCAGCGTGACATTCACGCCCTCGTCGAAGGCCAGCGTCTTGATCGGGATCAGCGCCTGATCGTGATAGGCGCAGATCGCCGCGTCATAGCGCGCGCGGGCGGCGGCGTGGAACATCGTATCGGCGGGCAGCGGGCCGGTGACGGCGTAGCCCTCGGCGCGCAGGCTTTCGATCGTGGGGATCATCCAGTCCTGTTCTTCGTGGCCCATCGCGCCGCCTTCGCCCGCATGCGGGTTGAGCCCGGCAACGGCAAGGCGCGGATTCTCCAGCCCGAAATCCCGGGCAAGCCCCTCGGCGGTGATCCGCACCGCATCGCGCAGCACCTCGGGGGTAAACGCGGCGGGCACGTCATGCAGCGCGATATGGATGGTGGCGGGCACCACGCGCAGCCCGGGGGCCGCGAGCATCATCACCACCTTGGCGCCGCCTGCCAGATGGGCAAGATATTCGGTATGGCCCGGAAAGGCGAAGCCGGCGCCGTCTTTCAGCGCCTTCTTGTGGATGGGCGCGGTGCACAGGGCCGAGCCTTCGCCGCGCATCACCAGATCGACGCCGCGCGCGATCACATCGATCACCGCGCGGGCATTGGCGGGGTCGGGCTGGCCGGGCAGGGCGGCTTCGGGGAAGGCATGGGGCAGCACCGGAAGCGCCGCACCCGCATGGCTGAGCGCCTCGGCCGGCTCGGCGATTTCGCGCACCCGGGTGCCGCGGGGCAGATGCGCGGGGTCGCCCAGCCACACGAAAGGCAGGCTGGCCCCCAGCGTTTCCCAGGCCTTGGCGGCGATTTCAGGCCCGATGCCCGAGGGATCGCCACAGCTGAGGATGACGGGCGCCAGACTCATTTGCGCACGATCACCGCATTGGCCATCAGATCGGCCAGATAGCTGTCGGCATAAGAGGCCAGCCGGGCGTTGGTCAGGCCATTGGCCACCGCGGTGCGGTCAGGCGCGGTCTCGCCTTCGGCCTGGCTGCGTTCGCGCTTGCACAGCATCAGCACGACGGTGTTCGGGCCGCGGGTCAAAAGCCGCGTCTCGCCGATATCCATCGTTGCCAGCGCCAGCCCGATATCCTGCGGGATCGCCCCTTGCGGTTGGGTGTCGCGCAGCAGCCGTTCGGCGGGCAGGCCCTTGGCCAGACCGTAAAGATCGTCGCAGCGATCGGCCTTGTCCTGCATCATGGCGGCGCTGGCGGCGGTTTCGGGCGCCCCTGCGGGACCTGCGATAAACTGCGCATACTCAAGGGTTTGCGCCTCTTGCGTCACCGGGCCGCCTTCGTCCAGCGCCCGCAGCATGAAGACCGCAACCGCATTGGGGATTTCCACCGGCGCGCTGGCCTGACCGGGCGCGAGGCCCAGCACGATGCTGCGCAGCGCGGGCGGCAGGTTGGCGATCGGCAACCAGTCCAGACGCCCGCCGCGCGGCGCCGAGCTCGAGGCCGATACCTGCCGGGCCGCTGCCCCGAACGCGCCGTCGCCCTTGAGTTTCGAGACACGCTGCGCTTCGGCCGTGGCCTCGGCTTCGCGGCCGGGCGGCGCCGGGATGATGATTTCGGACAGCAGCACACGGGTGCCCTGGCCGCGCTGGCTTTCGGTCAGCAACGCGCGGTCGATCTCGGCTTCGGAGATCTTGACCCGGGGGCCGTATTTCTCGCGGATCAGGGCGCGCCACAGGGCGCCGGCCCGCACGAAATCGCGGAAGGTCTGTTCCTCGACGCCGCCCTTGGCAAGTTCGGCGACGAACTGTTCGGTGCTCAGATTGGCGCGTCCGGCAAATTCGCTCATGCCGTCGGTCAGGGCCTGCTCGCTCAGGGTGATGCCCATCATCTTGGCCGCCGACACCCGCAGCCGGTCCTCGATCAGCCCGTCTTCGGCAAGCTTGCGCAGATCGCCCGACTGCCGCAGCAGGGTCAGGAACTTCGTCCGCTGGTCGATTTCATAGCCGGTGATGCCCAGATCGTTGACCATGATGACCGGGGCGAAGGGGCTGTTGGCCTGCGCGCGCGCCTGAGGGGCGCCAAGCGGCAGGGCAAGCACCGCAACCGCGGCAAGAAGGCTCAGAAATCGTATCATGGTAGGCTCCGCCCGTCTTTCATCGTCGCGTCTGTCTGTCGTCTCGTCTGTCCGGGGCCCGGTTGCCCCGCCTGTCTTGTCCGGTCGATCTGGCCGCTCAGCGGGCGCAGACCCGGCGCGCGGCCCCGGTCGTGGTGCCCGCACCAAAGCCCGCCAGCTGCACCGAGATGCCAACGCCGGTTTCGGGCTTCACACTAGAGGAGGAAGTGAAACGACGCGAGAGGGAAAGATCCACGGTGACGCATTCGTTGGCATATTGCAGGCCGAGCTTGGCCTTGGCCGCGCGCTCGGCGGTGAAGTCATAGCGCGTTTCAAAATTGCCGGTCCAGCCGGTGCCCCATCCCCAGCCGGTCGACAGCAGCAATTCCGAGGTCGGCACCAGGCGGCCTTCGGCGGGGTTGGTTTCCATCCACAGATACCCGGCCGCGATCTGATACTTGTCGCCGGCATAGGCCATCCGCAATTCCTCGCGCGAGACATCGAAACTGTCGTCGAACAAGGCCCGGTTCGACACGATCAGCCCCGTGCCGGTGCTCAGATGCGTCGCCAGCAACCAGTCGGAGCGTTTGCCCGCCAGACCCGATCCCGCGGTGAACTGGCCCAGATCCTCGGCATGCAGCACCCGGCCCATGGTGACCCCGAGCGACCAGCCCGAGGCATCGTGGCGCGTCCAGCTGAGCCCCAGATTGGCCCGTGCGCCGCGTTCGCGCGCATCTCCGCCGGGGAAGCGCGACATCGAGAACAGGTTGCCTTCGTCGAATTCGGTCAGCCAGCTGTCCTCGTTGGGCAGATCGGCGGGGGTCTTGCCGCTCCAGACCAGTTGCGCCACGGGTTCGATGACATGTGCGGCGCGTCCAGAGGTCTTGACCCAGGGCCAGCGCAGTTCGACGCCCACGCTGGGCAGGCTGCGCAGCAGGGTGTCGGGATAGGCCGGGTCCTGCGTGACCTGCACCACATCTGTGGCCAGTTCCGCCTGAGTCGAGGCCAGAATGCCGCCGCCCAGCAGCCAGTTGCGCCGCCAGTCCGCGATCATCGAGGCGCGCACCCGGTCGCGCCCGTCGGGCACGGTGTCGTCATCGGGCCCGTCCACGGTCAGATCCGAGGCACGGCGCAGCGCGCTGAACTGCCATTCCAGCGTCGCTTCGCCCCCGATCCCGGAAGGGTGGAACACCTGCAGCCAGCTCAGATCGCCCGCCAGCATCGGTTCGGTGGCATTGCTTTCGCCGTCGCGGATCGAATGGGTGTTGCCCGCCCGCAGCCAGATCAGTTCGTCGTCGCGCACCCGGTCCAGCGTCAGCCCCGACCAAAGCCGGTCGTCCCCGGTGATGTCGTAGTTCAGCAGATAGGACGGGTCGCTCGTCATCCGCACCTGCAGGCCGAGCGTGAAATCCAGCGGCAGATCGAATGTGCCGTCGGCGAACAGATAGCCGCGCGCCTCGCCGGGCAGCACGCTGTCGCGGCTGTAGGCGCCCTCGATGCTGAACGTGCCCGCGTTGAAGGCCCGGCGGTAGCGTGCGCCCAGCGTATAGGTGTGCGAAGTCGAGAGGTAAGGCTCCAGCGTCAGGTCCGCGCTTTTGCCCAGTTCGATGAAATAGGGCAGCTTGATCCCCGCGCCGAGGCTGGATGTGCTGCGCAGCGTCGGGCGCAGGAAGCCGGTCATCCGCTCGACCGTGGGATCGGGCATGCGCAGATGCGGCCAGTAAAGCAGCGGCACCCCCATCGCGCGGAACTGCGCGCCGTCGAACATCAACTGGCGGGTTTCAGCGTCATGGGTGATCTTGCGCGCGCGGATTTCCCACAGCGGCGTTTCATCGGTCACGCAGATCTGGCAGGACGAGGCCACGACCTGCGTCAGCGTGGTATAGCGCCCGCCCTGACGCCGGATCTTCGCTGCCGCCAGCTGCAATTCGCGTGCCATCACCATGCGCGCGCCGGTCAGGATGCCGTTTTGCAGGTCGCGCGACAGCTGCGCCTGATCGGCCAGCAGGATATTGCCGGTCTGGCCCGGTTCGATCAGCCGGATCGGCCCGTCGATGGTCAGCTGGTCGGTCTCGCGGTCATAGACCAGCCTCGCGGCGGTCAGCCGGTTCGAGCGGTAGTAGATCTCGACCGCGCCCTCGGCGATCAACTGGTTCGAACCGCTCAGCACGATGCGGTCGGCCAGCAGGGTCGCGGCCTCGTCCTGCACCGGGGCGGTGGTGTCGGCGGTCTGGGCCTGCGCACCGGGGCCGCCCGGCACCAGCCCCAGCGTCAGCAGGGCGGCCAGCGTCAGCGCCCAAGCCGGGCGCGCGGGGCGGCGGGTCAGGGGGGGCAAGACAGGGGCCGCCATCAGCCATCCTCCAGATGCAGCAAAAGCGCCAGCGACAGCATCAGCGCGATGGCGGGCGGGGCCCAGGCCGCCAGCGCCACCGGAATCTGCCCGTTATCGCCCAGAACTTGCGCCACATTGCGCAGGAAGAAAACCCCCAGCCCGGCGCCAAGGGCCAGCAGCACCATCGAGCCGGTGCCGCCAAAGCGCACATGGCGCATGGTAAAGCCCGCCGCGATCAGCACCATCGCCGCCAGCACCAGCGGCTGGGCCAGTTCCATCTGGAACCAGACCATGTGGCGGCGCGCCGAGAATCCCGCCTTTTCCAGCGCCGCGATGAAGCCCGGCAGATCCCAGACCGGCACCGCAGAGGGGGTGCCGAAACTGTCACGGATACGATCGGCGGTCAGGTCCGAGGGCAACCGCAGCACGGCCGAGGTGGTCGCGTCGCGTTCGGGGTTGGTCGAGGCGCCCAGCGGCCAGTCCTTGGCCTCGCCCAGCACCCAGGCGCCGGGATCAAGCTGTGCGGTTGCCGCGTCGATCCGGCGCACCGGGCCTTCGCCCGGGGCAAAGATCAGGAAGGTCACGTCATACAGAACCGTCGCATCCAGATTGGCCCGCGCCGCGCGGATCACCGCCTGACCGCCGGCCACCTCTTCGGTGCCCTGCCGCATCCAGACGCCCTCGCGACCGATCGACACGGTCTGCGCCCCGCCCGCGGTATAGCGCCCGGCCAGCGTTTCATAGGCCTTGGCGGTGGCCGACACGATCGGGTTGCCCACCATCACCGCCAGCGCCCCGAAGATCAGCGCCACCGCGACCGGCGCCAGCAGCATGCGCAGCGCCGAGCGCCCGGCCGCACGCACCACCACCAGTTCCGAGCTGCGCGCCAGCCCCAGAAACAGCACCACCGCCGCCAGCATCACGATCAGCGGCAGGATAGTATAAAGCGATCCGGGCACCGTCAGCGCGGACAGGATCGCCGCCTCGCGCAGCCCGACGCGGGCCGCATCATAGCGGCGGATCTGCTCGACCATCTCGATCAGGAACAGAATGCCCCAGAAGGTCGCGCCGACCATCAGCAGGCTGCGCACGAAGCGCCGCGCGATATAAAGCGAGAGCGTCATGCCGGGGCGCCTCCGCCAGTGGCGGGCTCGGCGCCGCGCGGGGTGCGCAGGCGGCGCGGGCGCGTGGCCAGCCACAACAGACCTGCCGCCGCGGCCAGACCCAGGGCGACCGGCAGATAGGCCAGCCCCCACAGATCGGGCGCACCGCGCATCGCGCTGTCCGTGGCATTGGCCATGAATTGCACCGCAATCAGCCCCACCGTCGCCAGCCCGATCTGCCGCCACAGGCCAAAGCGCGAAAAGCCGCCCAGCATCAGCGCGGCAAAACCGATCAGCGCCGCAACCGGCGCCAGCAGCGGCTGCGCCAGCCGCTGGTGCAGTTCAAGCCGCGCGCTCTGTGTATCCGAGCCGGTCAGTTCCAGCACCTCGGGCGTGGGCGCGATCAGCGCCCAGGTCGGCAGATCCTCCCAACCGCGCCGGGCGCCGGCCGAGGCGCCCATCAGCCCGGCGATGTCATAGGTGAAATTCGAAAACCGGGTGATCGCCAGGCTGGCGTCGGCAAAGCGCAGCGTCTGCGCCATGCCGTCAAGCATGATCAGCTTGGGCCCGGTATCCGAGCGCACGATCAGCGCCTTTTCGGCAGTATAGGTCGTGCGGGTGCCTGCGGCCCGGCCATCGGACAAGAACAGGTCGAGCAGCTCGCCCAGCGGAGAAATCTCGCGAATGTAGATCGTGACGCCGTCGGTCGGATGCTGGAAGCTGCCCTCGATCAGGAATTGCGCGGTGACATTCTCGGAAATCTGCGCCTGCCGGTCGGCCAGACGCGCCCGCGCGGCGGGCACCAGCGCATGCACCAGCACCAGCATCAGCACCGCCACGATCAGCCCGAACATCGCCACCGGCCGCGCCAGCCGCCAGGGCGAGGCGCCGGTGGCCTGCATCACCACCAGTTCGCTGTCCTGAGCCAGCCGGTTGACCGCATAGATCGTGGCCGCGAAGGCCGCGACCGGCAGCACCAGCCGGATCACGTTGGGCAGGGTCAGCGCGGTGAATTCCAGCACCACCAGCGCGGTCTGCCCGTCGGAAATCAGCTTGTCGAACAGCCGCACCGCCTGGTTGACCCAATAGACCGACACCAGCACAAGCGCGAAAAAGCCGAACAGCGCCATCAGCTGGTGCAGCAGATATCGGTCCAGTCGTGTCAACCCTGTCCATCCCCCCGGATGCGTTTGTCCCTCTCTACCGTGTCCGCGCCTGCGGGGAAAGGGCGCACGCCTGCGCTTTTCATTTTCCCGCGCGGGCCTTAGGCTCGGGCGCGATATTCCGCGCATGTCCGTGCGCGCCCTGTTGCCGCCCCCTCCGGCCATCCCGGCCGGCCAATCCCGGAGACCGCCATGACCCATCCCGTCGCCATTCACTTTCGCGAAACCGATCTGGAGGCGCTGGCCGCGCGCAAGGGGCAGATCGCCGTGCCGGTGGACCCGTCGGGCAAGCTGTCGCCCGGGGCGCGCCGACTTGACCGGCTGATGCGCGGGGGGCTCAAGCGCGCGGTCGCGGCCGAGGCCTTCACCAAGCTCAAGCCGGGCGAATCGCTGGTGCTGGGCTGGCCTGCCGGATTGGCCGCCGAAGCCGTGGTCGTGCTGGCGCTGCCGCGTCGGGCGGCGGTGGCCGAGGCGCGCAAGGCAGGGGCGGCGGTTGCCAAGGCGCTTGGCCCCGATGGGGCGCTGGTGCTGGCCGAATCCCATCCGCGTGCGGCCGAGCTGGCCTTCGGTCTGGCGCTGCGGGCCTATCGCTTCGACTATCATACCGAAGAGAAGAAGCCCTTCGGCGCGGTCGATGTCATGGTCGCCAATCCCGAGGCGGTGGCCGCGCAGGCCGCGCCCCATGCCGCGCTGGCCGAGGGCGTGTTCTTCACCCGCGATCTGGTGAACGAGCCCGCGAATATCCTGACCACCGACGATTTCGCCGCGCGTCTGGCGGCGATGCAGGAACTGGGTCTTGAGGTCGAGATCCTGGAAGAACCCGATCTGGAGAAACTGGGCATGCGCGCGCTTCTGGGCGTGGGGCAGGGCTCGGAAAGCCCGTCGAAGGTCGTGGTGATGCAGTGGAACGGCGGCGGCGACGAAGCGCCCTTCGCCCTGGTCGGCAAGGGCGTGACCTTCGATACCGGCGGCATCTCGATCAAGCCCGCGGCGGGGATGGAAGAGATGACGATGGACATGGGCGGCGCGGGCGTCGTGGCGGGCGTGATGCGCACGCTGGCGCTGCGCAAGGCCAAGGCCAATGTCGTGGGGCTGGTGGGGCTGGTGGAAAACATGCCCGACGGGCGCGCGCAGCGCCCCGGCGATATCGTGAAATCCATGAAGGGCGACACGATCGAGGTCATCAACACCGACGCCGAGGGGCGTTTGGTGCTGGCCGATGTGCTGTGGTATGCGCAGGACCGTTTCGCGCCCCGCGCGATGATCAACCTGGCCACGCTGACCGGCGCGATCATCATCGCACTGGGGCATGACAACGCGGGCGTGTTCAGCAATGACGACGAACTGTCGCACGATCTGCTGCGCGCGGCCACGGCCGAGGGCGAGGGCGCCTGGCGGATGCCGCTGCAACCCGCCTATGACAGCCTGATCAAATCGCGTCTGGCCGATATCAAGAACACCGGCGGGCGGCCCGCAGGCTCGATCACCGCGGCGGCCTTCCTGCAGAAATTCGTGAAACCTGATGTGCCGTGGTGCCATATCGACATCGCCGGCGTCGCGCTGCCGCCGACCGAGACCACGCTGGCGCCGAAAGGGGCCACCGGCTGGGGCGTGATGACGCTCGACCGGCTGATCCGCGACCGCTTCGAAGGCTGAGCGCATGCCCGCGCTGTTCTATCACCTGCTCGACAGCCCGCTGGAGGAGGTGGCCACGACGCTGCTGACCCGTGCGCTGGCGCAGGGCTGGCAGATCGAATTGCGCGGGCGCGATCCGGCCCGGATGGCCTGGCTTGACGACCGGCTCTGGCTGGGCGGCGATGAAAGCTTTCTGCCGCACGGGGTGGCGGGCGGCCCGCATGACGCGCTGCAACCCGTGCTGCTGACCACAAGCCCGCAAGGTGCGGGACGGCAGGCGGTGATGGCAATTGATGGCGCGCCGGTGGCGCCCGAAGAAATCGCCACGCATGAACGGATCTGGATCCTGTTCGATGGTCACGACACGCTGGCGGTAGAACGGGCCCGCGAGCAATGGCGCGAACTGACGGCGGGCGGGGCCGCGGCGCAATACTGGCGCGAGGAAAACGGGCGTTGGGAGAAGAAGGCCCAAAGCTGAGCGGGGTGGCCGGTCGGGTCCGAGTATTTGGACCAGGAAGAAATCACTGCCCCGCGTTGGCATTTCTTCTTGGCAAAAATACTCATCTTCTGCCGATCTCCGCCGCGCGCGATTCGGGGGTGGCTGCGCGCGCCGCTTCCCATCGGCGCGGGCTTGCGCTAGAACCCGGCGCCTGAGCGCAGGAGCCCCCGCATGACCCAGAAATTCAGCTTCACCCTGAACGCCACCGATGGTGCCGCCCGCACCGGGGTGATCCATACCCCCCGGGGCGAGATCCGCACGCCTGCCTTCATGCCGGTGGGCACGGCGGGAACCGTCAAGGCGATGATGCCGGAATCGGTGGCGGCGACCGGGGCCGATATTCTGCTGGGCAATACCTATCACCTGATGCTGCGCCCGACCGCCGAACGCATCGCGCGGCTGGGCGGTCTGCACCAGTTCATGAACTGGCAAAAACCGATCCTGACCGACTCGGGCGGGTTTCAGGTGATGAGCCTTGCCTCGCTGCGCAAACTGACCGAGGAAGGTGTGCGGTTTTCGTCCCATATCGACGGCTCCAAACACATGCTGACGCCCGAACGCAGCATGGAAATCCAGCGTCTGCTGGATTCCGATATCGTGATGGCCTTCGACGAATGCCCCGCGCTGCCCGCCACCGAAGACGAGGTCGCCAAATCCATGCGGCTCAGCATGCGGTGGGCGCTGCGCTCGCGCGAGGCGTTTGGCGATCGTCCGGGCTATGCGCTGTTCGGCATCATGCAGGGCGGCGTGACCCGCGATCTGCGCGAGGAATCGGCGCGCGCGCTGACCGAGATCGGCTTCGAGGGCTATGCCGTCGGCGGTCTGGCGGTGGGCGAGGGGCAAGAGGCGATGTTCGGCGTGCTGGATTACGCGCCGGGCTTCCTGCCCGCAGACAAGCCGCGCTACCTGATGGGGGTGGGCAAGCCCGATGACATCGTGGGCGCGGTCGAACGCGGCATCGACATGATGGATTGCGTGCTGCCCTCGCGTTCAGGGCGGACCGGGCAGGCCTGGACGCGGCGCGGACAGGTCAACATCAAGAATGCGCGCCACATGGACGATCCGCGCCCGCTGGACGAGGCCTGCAGCTGCCCGGCCTGCCGCAACTATTCGCGCGCTTATCTGCACCATGTCTTCAAGGCGCAAGAGATGATTTCGGGCATGCTGCTGACCTGGCACAACCTGCATTACTATCAGGAACTGATGCAGGGGCTGCGCGATGCGATCGCGGGCGGGCGGCTCAGCGCTTTCGTGGCAGAGTTCCACGCGCAGCGCGCAATGGGGGATATCGAGCCGCTGTAAGGGGATCAGTTCAGGCCGGCGATCATCACCACGGCCGCGTAATGCGTGGCGGCGGCGGCGATCACATGGCCATGCCAGATCGCGCGCGAGAAGGGCAGCGATTTCAGGCTGTAGAACACCGTGCCCAGCGTATAGATCGCGCCGCCCGTGCCCAGCAGGACCAGCACCGCCAGCGGCAGCCCCTGCACCAGCGGCCAGATCGCGATGACCCCGAGCCAGCCCATCGCGAGATACAGCCAAAATCCCGCCCGCTCGAACCGGTGAAAGAAGCCAAGCTTCATCACCATCCCCAGCAGCGCCAGCGCCCAGATCGCGCCGGTCAGCCACAGCCCGGTGATCCCGCCCAGACCCAGCAACGCCATCGGCGTATAGGTGCCCGCGATCAGCAGATAGATCGCCGCGTGGTCGAAGCGGCGCAGCACCGCGCGGGTCGGCGCATGCAGCGTCATGTTGTAGCCCGCCGAAAACCCGAACGAGGCCAGCAGCCCGACCGCATAGACGACCAGCGGCCAGATCTGCCCGCCCCGCGCGGTCAGCGCGGCCCAGACCATCAGCGCCGTGACCCCGGCGACAGCGGCGATCACGCCCAGCACATGCATCACGCCATCGGCGAAATGCTCTTTGAAGGAATGGGGAAGGTGGTAACGGGTCATCGGGCGCTCCGGGGGTTCGGGCGATCCTAGCAAATCCCGCTTCAGCACACCAATCACGACGCCGCGTCAAGGGGCCGGGGAAACAGGGGCGCTGCCCCTCTTGGCGCTGCGCGCCAATTCACCCCGGGATATTTCGACCAGAAAGAAAGCCCTTTCATCTTGGTGCAAATATCCCGGGGGAGGCTGCGGCCCGCAGCCGGGGGCAGCGCCCCCGTCAGCCGGTGATCACCAGATCGGCCGCGCGGTTCTCGTGGCGCAAGATCCGGCCATTGGGCAGATCGTTCTGCTCGATCTGGGCCGTGATGTCGCCGCCCGGTGGCGGGCAGGCTTGCCAGCGTTGCAACAGCCGCACGCGCAGCACCGGCTCGGGCACGTTCAGCCGTACGGTCAGATCGAACAGCGGGAACAGATCGCGCCAGCCGGGGCGCGTCAGCAGCAGGTAATTGCCTTCCACCAGAACATAGCGCGTGTTGGCCGGGATCGTGACGGCCTCGGGGATCACCTGATCGGTGGCGCGGTCAAAGCCCGGCGCGCGCAGATCGGCGCCCGGCACGCGGGCCTGGCTCAGCGTCGCGGTCAGGGCCGTCACGTCGAAGGTCTCGGGCGCCCCCTTGCGGGCGCGCAGTCCGCGCGTCTCCAGCACATCGTTGCTCAGATGGAACCCGTCCATCGGCAGCACGGCGGCAGAGCCGGGTGTGGCGGCGTTCAGCGCGGCCGCCAGTTCGGCCGCCAGATGCGACTTGCCCGCACCGGGCGCGCCCGCGATGGCGATCAGGTTGCGCGGCCCGTCCAGCTGGCGGATATGGGCGGCCAGATCGGCGCGGTCCACCCGCAGCTCGCTGTCCATGAAGGCGCCGACATCGCCCATCGGCCCGTTGCTGTCGCCCAGCCAGAACTCTGCCATCCGCCTGCGGTCCCTTGCTCAGCCCATCGCCGCGATCATCCGCCCCAGCGCGGCGGTCGGGTCGTCCTCGCGCCAGATTTCCTCGCCCAGGGCGAAGAAATCGGTGACCGGGGTGAACTCGCGGATCAGGTCTTCGGTCAGGTTGCCCTCGGCCACCACCGGCACCTCGATGACTTCGGACCACCAGGCGAACAGATCGCGCGGCGCCAGTTCGCCCGCGCCAAGCGCGGTTTCGCCGACCGGACCGAAGCAGACGTAATCCGCGCCCGCCTCGCCTGCGTTCATGCCGTCATGGCGCGAGGCACCACACCACGCGCCCACGATCGCATCCTGACCCAGTTCCTTGCGCGCATAGCGCACGGTGCGCGCGCCATCGGTCAGATGCACACCATCCAGCCCGTGCCGGTCGACCAGCTTGATGTGGTTCTCGATCACCAGCGCCACGTCGTGACGATGCGCCACCTCGCGGCAGGCATCCGCCGCGCGGCCCTGCGCGTCCTCGTCCTTGGTGGCCAGCGCCAGCCGGATGCAGGCCACCTCATGCGCGGCCAGAACCCGGTCGAGTTGCGCGGGGAAAATCGCCGGGTCGAAGCTCGGCGGGGTAATCAGATAGATCTGCGGGCGTTCAGTGTCGGCCATGGCACGTCCTTTCGGTTTGGGGCGTTCTAGCGCAAGGGCGGCGGCCTTGCCAGTGGGCGCGTGGCACCTTATGGCGGGGGAAAGGAGCCTGCCCATGACCGACCCGACCCCCGATCTGCCGAAATTCCCGCTATTCATCCTTGTGCGGCCGCAAATGGGCGAGAATATCGGCGCGGCCGCGCGGGCGATGCTGAACTTCGGGCTCGACCGGCTGCGGCTGGTCAGCCCGCGCGACGGCTGGCCCAACCCGAAGGCGGTGGCGATGGCCTCGGGCGCGGCGGGGCAGGTGCTGGATCATGCGGGCGTGTTTGCCGATACCGGCGCGGCGATTGCCGATTGCGATTTCGTCTTTGCCACCACCGCCCGCGGGCGCGAACTGACCAAGCCGATCTACACCCCCGAGGCCGCGATGACCGAGGCCCGCACCCGCATCGCGCGCGGGGAAAAGGTGGCGGTGCTGTTCGGCCCGGAACGCACCGGGCTGGAAAACGACGACATCGTGCGCGCCAATGCGATCATCACGGTGCCGGTCAACCCGGCCTTCTTCTCGCTCAATCTGGCGCAGGCGGTGCTGCTGACGGCCTATGAATTCTCGCGTCAGACGGTGGATGTGGCGCCGATCGACCCCGGGCTTGCCGGGGGCGAGACCGCCTCGGCGCTGGAGGTCGAGAAACTGGGCGATCACTATGAAGAACGGCTGCAGGAGGCGGGGTTCTTCTTCCCCGAAGGCAAGGCGCCGATGATGAAGCGCAACCTGCGAAACATGTGGACGCGGTTCGGGCTGACGCGGGCGGATGTGCAGACCCTGCATGGCGTGCTGCGCAAACTGACGCGGGTGCCGCGCTAGGGCTTGCTGGCCCGGCACGGGGCGCCTAGGTCAGGGGGATGATGCGGATCTTGCGCAAATTCCTGATCGCGACGGGCCTTGGGGCAGGGCTTGGGCTGGTGGCGCTGGCCGGGTTCTTTCCGGTGCTGCGCGGTGCGATCTGCCCGGGCTGCTACGGGCTCGAACAGGTCGCGCCGGGGGTCTATGTCGAAGCGTCGATGCCACCGGCCGCCCGCGCGGCCCTGCTGGCGCAACTGGGCGCATCGCGCGCGCAAATCGCCGCCTTTTATGGCCCGCCCAAGGCCCATCTGCGCATTCTGGCCTGCGAAACGCGCCACTGCGATCGCCGTCTGGGCGGCCGCGGCGCGGCGGCGGTGACCTATTCGCTCGGGCCGGTTTCGGTGGTGCGCCTGGCGCCGCGCGGGCTGAGCCAGACGATCCTGACGCATGAGCTGGCCCATACCGAAACCCACGCGCGGCTGGGGGTGACGGGGCAGATCCGTGGGCGGTTGCCGACCTGGATGGACGAGGGGCTTTCGGTGCTGATCTCGGACGACCCGCGCTATCTGGGCCCCGGAACAGGGACCGCGCGCTGCCTGCGGACCCCGCGCGCCGATCTGCCGTCCTCGGCGTTCGACTGGGCGCCTTTGGCCGCGCGCGAGACCTGGCTTTACGCCGAGGCCGCCTGCGCGGTGCTGCACTGGGCCGATGCGCACGGCGGTCTGGCGGCCCTGCGCACCCGGCTGGAAAGCGGCGCGCGCTTTCCCTGAGCGGGCAGGGGGACGCCAGGATGAAATCCCGCCCCCTTTCTCTTTGGTCCAAATATCCCGGGGTGAATTGGCGCGCAGCGCCAAGAGGGGCCGCGCCCCTAGCGTCGCAAATTCCAGACGCCCCCGGCGGTTCCGCGCCCCCTTGCCCCCCCTCGCGCCGGGGCCTAGTCTGGCGCGCGCAACTTGGGAGAGACGGATGAGCCAGAAGCGCAGCATTTTCGAGGAGGTCAGCCCCGATCAGGCCGGCGTGCCGAAACCCGCCCCGAAAGGCGGGATGATCGACACCCGCCCGCGCGGCGCGCGCGCGGCGATCCGGGTCTGGCTGCTTGTGCTGTTTGCACTGGTGGTGGCAATGATCGCCGTCGGTGGGGCGACGCGTCTGTCGGATGCGGGGCTGTCGATCACCGAATGGAAGCCCGTCACCGGGGCGCTGCCGCCGATGTCTGATGCCGACTGGCAATCCGAATTCGCGAAATACCAGCAAATTCCGCAGTTTGCCCTGCAAAACCCGGACATGACCCTGCCCGAGTTCAAGGGCATCTACTGGTGGGAATGGGGGCATCGGCAACTGGGCCGGGTGATCGGGCTGGTCTGGGCACTGGGATTCGCGGGCTTCGCGCTGACCCGGCGGGTGCCGGTGGGCTGGTCGAAACGCTTCTGGCTTTTGGGCGCGCTTGGCGGGTTGCAGGGCGCGATCGGCTGGTGGATGGTCAGCTCGGGGCTGAGCGGCGAGATGGTCTCGGTCGCCTCCTATCGGCTGGCGGTGCATCTGGGGCTGGGCTTCGCGATCCTCGGGCTGATCGCCTGGTATGTGCTCAGCCTCGGGCGCCCCGAGGCGGCGCTGCTGCAGGCGCGCCGTCTGGCGGAACCGAAGCTTTTCGGCATGGCGACTGGTGTGATGCATTTCGCATTCCTGCAAATCATTCTGGGCGCGCTGGTGGCGGGGATCGACGCGGGCCGCGGCTTTACCGACTGGCCCTGGATGGGCGGGCATTTCCTGCCGCCCGACCCGTTCGCGATCACGCCGCTGTGGCGCAACTTCTTTGAAGACCCGGGCCTTGTGCAATTCATCCACCGGATGGCGGGCTACGGTCTGCTGGCCTTCGGGATCGTCACCGCGCTCAAGGGGCGCCGCTCGGCGCATCCGGTGACGCAGGGCGCCTTCACCCTGATGGGTGTGTGGCTGCTGTTGCAGGCGGTGCTGGGCATCGCCACGGTGATGCATGGCGCGCCGCTTGCACTGGGGCTGGCCCACCAGCTGGGCGCGGTCGTCGCCTGGGTTCTGATCATCCGCGCACGCCATCTGGCGCGTTATCCTGTTGTCCAATCCATTCGGAGGTCGAAATGACGGCTTATCAAGAACTTGCGGCCTTTCAGCATGACACCGAGGCGCTTGGCGCGATTGCCGAGCGGCTGGGCTGGGATCAGGAAACCATGATGCCGCGCGGCGCCACCGATCAGCGCGCCGACGAGATCGCGGCACTTGAAGGCGTGCTGCACGCGCGCCGCACCGATCCCCGGATCGAAGACTGGTTGGCCCGTGCCGAGGCCACGTCCGAGGTCGAGGCCCGCACGCTCGACCTGATCGCGCGCAGCTACAATCGCAACACCCGGATTCCGGCGCGGCTGGCGGCGGAACTGGCGCGGCTGACCTCGCTCAGCCAAGGCATCTGGGCCGAGGCCCGCGCAAACGAAGATCCCTCGGCCTTCCTGCCGACGCTGGAAGAGGTGGTGCGGCTGAAACGCGAAGAGGCCGAGTGCCTGTCGAACGGCGATCTGTATGATGCGCTCTTGGACGATTACGAACCCGGCGCCACCCATCGCCAGCTGGGCGCGATGTTCGACCGGATGCGCCCGCGTCTGGTCGCGTTGCGCGAACGGGTGCTGGGCGCCGAAACCCAGCCGGCTGCGTTGAACCACGTCTTCCCCGAGGCCACGCAGCTGCGCATCGCGCGGATCTGCGCCACCGCCTTCGGCTACGACTGGACCCGGGGACGGCTGGATATGGCGGTGCATCCGTTCTCGTCGGGCGGCGGCAATGATGCGCGGATCACGACGCGGGTCAGCGAAAGCGATCCGTTCAACTGCCTCTATTCGACGATCCACGAGGTCGGCCACGCCTGCTATGAACAGGGCATCGACCCGGCCTATCGGTTCACGCCGCTGGGGCGCGGGGTGTCGATGGGGGTGCATGAAAGCCAGAGCCGGATCTATGAAAACCAACTCGGCCGCTCGGCGCCCTTCACCGGCTGGCTGTATCAGCGCATGGTGGAAGCCTTCGGCGATTTCGGCGTCGCCAGCCCCGAGGCCTTCCACGCCATCGTCAACCGCGTGACCCCCGGCTTCATCCGCACCGAGGCCGATGAGCTGCATTACAACCTGCATATCATGCTGCGCTTCGATCTGGAGCGCGACCTGATCACCGGCAAGCTCGAAGTCACCGATCTGGAAGAGGCCTGGAACGCCCGGTTCGCCGCCGATTTCGGCGTGGCGGTGGATCGCCCCTCGCACGGGTTCTTGCAGGATGTGCACTGGCCGGTGGGGCTGTTCGGTTATTTCCCGACCTACAGCCTGGGCAATGTCTACGCCGGCTGTTTGAACCAGGCGATGCGCGCCGCCGTGCCCGGGATCGACGCGAGCCTTGCGCAGGGCAGCGCCGCGCCCGCGACCGACTGGCTGCGCGCCCATCTGCAAACCCACGGCGGGCTGCGCCCCCCGGCCGCCACGATCGAACACGCCTGCGGCTTTGCCCCCACCGAGGTGCCTCTGCTGGACTATCTGGAGGCCAAATTCAGCGCGATCTACGGGTTGTGAGCGGACACCGGGGGTTTTGCACCCCCGGACCCCCGCAGGATATTTTCGCCAAGCTGAAAACTGTGCCTTTTCATCTTGGTGCAAATATCCCGGGGGAGGCTGCGGACCGCAGCCGGGGGCAGCGCCCCCTAGCGCGGGCTGAGCTGCAGCCAGATCCCGTCCTTCCCGCGCACCGTCAGATGGGCGACTGGCATCGCCGGGCGCTCTGGCACCGGGGCCACGCGGAATTCGCGCAGGATCATCGACAGGATCAGCGGGCCCTCGGCCATCGCGAACCCCGCGCCCGGGCAGACGCGCGGGCCGGTCGAGAACGGGATATAGGCGTTGCGCAGGCAGGTCTTGCCGTTTTCTGTCTCCCATCGGCCGGGGTCGAAGCCGTCGGGATTGTCCCACAGCCGTTCGTGCCGGTGCAGGTGCCAGGGGCTGATCACGACCTGTGCGCCGGGGGCGACAGCGCGGTCGCGGAACTGTTCGGGGCAGCGCGCCTCGCGCACGAACATCGGCACGGGGGGATAAAGTCGCATCGCTTCGCGGAAGGTGGCGCGGCTTAACTTCAGCGCGTTGATCGTTGAGAAATATGGCTTTTCAGGGTCGATGGCCGCCTGCGCCTCGGCGGCCAGCCGGTCTTGCCAGTCGGGGTGAAGCGCCAGCAGATAGAGCGACCAGGCCAGTGCCGAGGCCGAGGTTTCATGCCCGGCCAGAAAGAAGATCGCGACCTGATCGACCATTTCCGGCGTGTCGAAGCACTGCCCGGTTTCGGGGTCGGGGGTGGTCATGATCTTGGTGGCCAGATCGTCGGGCGCGGTGCCTGCGGCGATCTGTGCGGCGCGGGCGGCGGTCAGGCCTTCGATCAGGGCGCGAATCCGCGCGGCGGTGCGTTTCGTGGCGCGGGAATGAAAGCGCGGAAACCAGCGCGGCAGTGGCAGCAACGCGCCCAGATTGACCACGGGGGCGGTACGCTGATGCGCCTTGAATTCGGCAAAGACGGCGCCGGCGGTTTCATCTTCGATCGGGATCGAGAACAGGGTGCGAAAGATCACATCGGCGGCGGCATGCGAAGTTTCCGATTCAATTTCAATGGGTTCCGGGCCGATCTTGAGGCGCAGCCTGGCCACGCAGGCGACGCCCGCATCCCACATCGCGGGGAAGGTGTCGCGCAGGCGGCCGCCTTCGAAGGCGGGGTCGATGATCCGGCGCTGGCGTTGCCAGTGCGCGCCGTTGGTGATGAACACGCTGTCGCGCAGCAGGGGTTTCAGCCCCTCGCGCACGCGGTCGGATTTGGGGAAATCCATCGGGCGTCGGCGGAGCACCAAGTCGACCAGATCGGGGTCGTTGCATAGATAGGACCGGAAGAACGGGGTGCGGAACTCGGCCATCCAGGCGCGGTAGAGCCGGGCGGGTTGCGCCGAGAGGATATCTTGCCGGAACAGCCGGAAATAGCGCCAGAGCGAGACCTTGGCGGGCCGGGCGGGCGGTTTGGGGGGCAGGGCGACGCTCATGCGACAGTGGTATAGCGGTTGGCCGCGCGCTCAATGCGGCTTTTTGACGGGGGGCGCCCGGCAAAGCGCGCGGCCAGCGTCTGCGGCCCCGCGGTGATGCGGAAATAGTCGTAATCGCCGGGACGGTCGAAGGCGCAGAGATATTGGAAATGCAGGCGGAAAAACCGCCAGCGCAGGGCTTTCCAGCGGTCGGGGCTGAGCGTCCGGGTGAAGGCCGCCGACAGGATCAGGGGGCCGCGCTGATCGGGGGGGGCCACGCCCGAGACCTTGACCGGATCGCAGAGCGCAAAGGCGCAGCCATCGCCCGGCGCGGTGACATCGACCCAGGTCAGCTCGGGGCGGGCGCTGAGGAAGGCCAGATCCGCGCGCAGCCGGGTGGCGCGGGGCAGAAAGCTGACCATCGGCACCACCTGGCCGAGCGAAAGGAAGGCCAGCGCCGGGCGGGGCGGGGCCGTTGCAGATGAGTATTTTTGCCAAGAAGAAGCGGCGGAGGTGTCCCGGATCAGATCGGCCAGGATCGAGACCGCCAGATGCGCGCCCGAACTGTGACCGACGATCAGCACCTCGTCCCAGTCCTCGGTCAGGGCTTGGGCGATGGTGGCACGAAACGCGGCCATCCGTGTTTCCAGCGCGGGCGGGTTGGCGCCATTCCAGCGTGCAGTGAACGCGTAGTCATGCATCAGGTAATAGGCGTAGAAGCGGCCATCCTGACGGCGGAACCAGCGCAGGGTCAGGGCCATGACAGCGGCGCCGAGCCCCAGTGCCGCGGCCCCGTCGGCCGGGAAGGCAGGGAGCAGCCGGAGCGCCAGCGCCGCCAGCGCGCCTCCCATCGCCAGCCCGATCAGGGCCTGTCCCAGCAGCGCGACAATCGGGTAAAGCGCGGCAATCACCGGCCCCTTGCGCAGCCGCATCAGCCGGAACAGGGCCCCCGAGGCGATATAGGCAAAGGCCGTGCGGGCCAGTTGGCCATAGGTCGCCAGGATCGAGGCGCCCATGCTGTCGCGCACGATGTCGGACCAGATCAGCACCTCGACATCGGTTTCAACGGTGGTGCCGTCCTGCGTGCTGGTGACGTGCCAACCATAGGACCCGGCGCCCTGTTTCGGGGTCAGTGCAATCTGGTAGCCCGAGATCGCGGCCTGCGCGGCGCCTTCCTTGCGATATAGTTCGCGATAGCGGCGCGGATGAATCGGGTCATAGCCGGGGATGTAGAACACCCGGCGGCGGACCTGTCGAACTTCATGTGCGCCCATGCGGATGCCCCGTTTTGGGGCAGACTAGCGGGGCATGCAGGCAAAGGTAAGGGCTCAGCCGCCCCAACGTGTCGCATTCGCCTCGATCGCGGCGATCCGGCGCGGGGTTTTGGGGTGGGTCAGCAGCCAGGCGGGGATCTCGCCCGCCCGGTTTTGCGTCAGCGCATCGAGTTTGCGGAACAGCGAGATCTGCGGCCCCACGCCGAAGCCCGCCTTGATCAGCAGGGCCGAGGCGAATTCGTCGGCCTCGAATTCGTCGCGCTGGCTGAGGCGGGCGGCCAGCGCAGTGGTCAGCAGATTGGCCAGCCAGATGCCGATGAAGGGCAGGAACCGGCCCAGCACCGTCATCAGCACGATGCGCAGGGCGTTCTGGCCGGAAAAGTCGATCATCCGGCGCCGGGCATGGCCGCGCGCGACATGGCCGATCTCATGGGCGATGACAGATCCGATCTCCTCGGGGGTGATCTTGCCGGCGCGGTATTGCTCCATGAAGCCTTCGGTCAGAAAGATCCGCCCGTCGGGGGCGGCCAGACCGTTGATCGGTTCGACCTGATACACATAGACCGGCACCTCGGGCAGGTTCAGCGCCACCGCCAGGCGGTCTAGAACCGGCTGAAGCCGCGTGTCACGCAACCGGCGCGAATTCTGATCCAGTTGCCGGGCCAGCGCGCGCGCCGAGAAATGCCACAGCACGAGGCCGTAGACGATCAGCAGCAGAAGGGGCAGGAACCGGATCATGGGGGGGATATGGGGCCAAAGGCGGGGGGCGTCAACGGCGGCGGGGCTGCCGGGCGGCGCGCCACAGCCACCAGCCAAGCGCCACGGCCATTGCGCCCGCGGCCATCAGCCCCAACGCGTTCGAGGCCAGATCGGCCGCTGCCTGCAGATTGGCGCCGAAGGCGATGCCAAGGCCGACATAAGCGCCGACCCAGACCGCCTCGCCCAGCACGCCCGCCAGGGTGAAGCGCGGGTGGCGAAACCCCGAGGCGCCTGCCGCCAGGTTGACCCAGGGCCCAAGCGCCGAGAACAGCCAACGGCTCAGAAACACCGTGACCGCTCCCTTGCGCGCCAGTTGTGCGAGCGCGGCGGAAATCAGCTTGCCCTTGCGGCTGTCGGGGGCGGGCAGCAGCCGCCCGGCGCGCCGCCCCAGCCAGAACCCGGCCTGATCGCCGCTGACCGCCCCGGCGAAGGCCGCGCCGCCAATGGCGGGCAGCGACAGATCGCCGGTCGCCACGAAGGCGCCCGAGGCGATCATCATCAGCGAGGCAGGCACCGGCAGCGCCAGACAGCTGAGGAAGGTAGTCATCCCCAGCAGCCAGGGCCCGTAAAGCGGCAGCTGGGCCAGAACCCAGTCGGTCAGGGCAGCGTTGCTCATGGGCCGGGCGGGGCCTGTGCTGCAAGGGCGGGCAGGGCAGCGTTCAGCCGTTCGATCAGATCGACGACCGGCACCCCCAATGCGGCGGCAATCCGTTCCAGCGTGGGCGGCCCCTTGCCCACCAGCGCCCGCCCGTCGGTGACCCCCAGCACGGCGTCGATGTCTTCGATCCGCAGATGCCAGCTGCGCGCGATATAGCCCGGGCTCATCCAGGGTTCGGGCGCCTGCTGGCGATGCGCGGGGTCGGCCCAGTAAAGTGCGCGGCTGACCATCCGCCCGCCGAAGAACAGCGCCAGCCCCAGTGCCAGCACGAAGGCGATCAGCACCCCGCGCTGTTCACGCCAGAGCCGGGCCAGAACGCTCATCCCAGAACCTTCATCGCATCCGTGATCCCGGCGAGCGTCAGCGGATACATCCGGTTGTCGAATTCCTGCCGGATGATGCCGATCGACTGGGTATAGGGCCACAGCCGCTCGGCCAGCGGGTTGAGCCAGACATGGGCGGGCCATTGTTCGCGCGCCCGCGCCAGCCAGACCGCGCCCGCCTCGGGGTTCCAATGTTCGTTGGCGCCGCCCGCGTGGGTGATCTCGTAAGGCGACATCGAGGCATCGCCCACGAAGATGCATTTGTAATCGGGGCCATAGCGGTTGAGGACCTCCCAGGTGGGGGTCACCTCGTCCCAGCGGCGGCGGTTCGATTTCCACACGCCCTCATACAGGCAGTTGTGGAAGTAGTAATGTTCCAGATGCTTGAATTCCGCCTTGGCGGCCGAGAACAGCTCTTCGACCAGCTTGACATGCGCATCCATCGAGCCGCCGACATCCAGAAACAGCACCACCTTGACGGCATTGTGCCGTTCGGGGAGGGTCTTCACGTCGATATAGCCCGCATCCGCGCTGGCGCGGATCGTGGCGGGCAGGTCCAGTTCCTCGGTCGCGCCGTGGCGTGCCCATTGCCGCAGCCGTTTCAGCGCGACCTTGATATTGCGAGTGCCCAGTTCGACGCTGTCGTCGAAATCCCGGAATTCCCTTTTGTCCCAGACTTTTACGGCGCGTTGATGACGTGACTTGTCCTGCCCGATCCGCACCCCTTCGGGGTTATAGCCATAGGCGCCGAAGGGCGAGGTGCCAGCGGTGCCGATCCATTTGTTGCCGCCCTGATGGCGGCCTTGCTGTTCCTTCAGCCGCTCTTTCAGCGTTTCCATCAGCTTCTCGAACCCGCCCAGAGCCTCGATCTGCGCCTTTTCCTCGTCGCTCAGATGGCGTTCGGCCAGCTTGCGCAGCCAGTCCTCGGGCAGGTCGACGGCGTCGAGCACCTGTTCGGGGGTGATCGCTTCAAGGCCCTGAAACGCCTCGGCAAAGGCCCGGTCGAAACGGTCGAGGTGGCGTTCGTCTTTCACCATCGTGGCGCGGGCGAAATAATAGAACCCGTCCACGTCATAGGTGCACAGACCGGCGGCCAGCCCTTCAAGAAAGCTCAGATATTCGCGCAGGGAAACCGGAACCCCGCCGCGTCTGAGTGTGTCGAAAAAGGGCAGGAACATCGCGGGCGCCTCAGAAGTTGCGGTCGATGATCAGCGTGATGAACAGCCCCAGCAGCGCCAGCGCAATGCCATGCACGGCGGCATATTGGGCGCGGTCCATGGCGTTGCCGCCGCGCGATGCAGCCCGACGGTATCCGATGATGGCGCCGATCACGGCCCCGGCGATGACGATCATGGCGCCTCCAACTGGACGCCTGCGCGTCCTCAGTTCAACCGTGCCCCGGCCTGCGCCAATGCCGCCACTTCGGCAGCCCGGGCGCGGACGGCAGCGTCCGAACCAAAGCCATACCGCGCCCAGTTGGCCGAGTCGAGCCGCGCCTGACGGGCAAGCGCACTCTGCCCCAATGCCTCATAGCTTTCGGCGCGGATCATGTAGAGCGTGGCCATCAGCGCTGCATTCTCGCCGTCCAGCGCGGCCGACAACGAGCGGTTGACCAGCGCGATCGCATCCTGCGCCCGCCCCGACCCCAGCGCGAAGGCCGCCAGTTGCATGTCGACATGCGCCGCCTGAATGCCTGCGCCCGGCGTCGCACGATAGATCGCACCGGCGTTCAGGAAAGCGCGCAGCGCGGTCGAGGGATCGTCCTTCATGCTCAGCCGCCCCAGCGCGAACCAGGCAAAGCCCGCGCGCGTGTCGGTCCAGCCCTGACCTGCGGCGATCTGCACCGCCTCCTTGGCGGCGGCCTGACGTCGGCCCGTATTCGAGCGCGCGCCCAACGCGGCCTCGACCGCATTGATATAGGCGCGCGGTGTCGGGTCTTCGCGCAGCTGACCGATCGCGCCGCCCGCGGGGTTGATCCGGGCCAGAACGCGGGGCAGGGCGGCCATCACCTCGGGGCGGCTCATTCCCGAATGCAGTTCGGGCGCATAAGTCGCGCGCAGGATCGTCATGTCGAAGCGGGTCAGAACGGTGTGGAAATTGTCGTCGTTCCAGACCGTGTCGGGCAGGCGATACAGGTCATTGAGGGGGCCCAACGCCTGGGAAATCTCTTCGTGCAGGCAGTCGCGGACCTCTTGCGGGGTGCTGTCGGAGGGCACGAAGACCGTCGCGGTCTGACGGCTGGTCAGTGCGGCCCAATCCGCGCGCGTGCTTCGCCGCGCGGCGCGGTAATCGGCCCAGTCGCTGACATTGGGCACCACGAAACAGGCGGCATTGGGTACCTGAGCCTGCATTTCGCGCTTGGGCAGGAATTCGATGTTGATGTGGTTGGCATTGCCCGGCTGGGTGGTCACCGCAAGCCCCGCCTCGCGCTGGAGCCGGCTGACAAGACGGGCAAGCTCTTGCGGGGCGGTGGGCGGCACGCGCCCCGAGAGCGTGATCGACACCGGCCCTTCGAAGCGGGTGAACCGGGACAGCGCACGCCCTGATTCCAGCGAAAAGCTGAGTTCGAGGAAGTCTTCGGCCAGTTGCGTGTTGCCGGGCAGCCGCGCGCGGGGCACCGAGGCCATGATCCCCGCCGTCGGGTCGTTCAGCGGCAGGTCGATAGCCGCAGAAGAGGCGCGCGTCGCGGGTTTTTCCAAGGGCGGCGTTGCCGTGCAGGCCGCCAGCGTCAGGGCGAACACAAGCCCCGGCAGACGCGAGACCAGACGCCCCCGCCGCATCGGCACAGGCAGATTGGAAGGCCCGGCGGTCTCCGTGGCAGCGGAGACCGCCCAAGGCGGCAGACATGTATCACGCATGGCAGTGCGTATCCCAGGTTGGTGCCCCAGATTAGGCACAACACTTTAACTTCGACCAGCAATAGTTTGAGTTGAAATAAGATTTTTTCGTGTCCCGCCCAGATGTGGTGCCCGGATTGTGCCCGGGATACGCCTTGTTGTTGCCACAATCCGGCGTCCGCGGGGGAACTGGAGCGTGTGGCGGAAACAGTCTGGTGCCGTTTCGTGCCGAATCGAGCAGATCTCGCCAGGTGCCCGCGACGGTGCGTTCACGATCTGGAAACAGCACCTGCGGAAATTGTTTTCAGATTTTTAATCTTGTTGTGCCGTGTGCTCAGCAGCGGGCCGCCACATTCTTCGCAGGACGCGACATTCCCGCTATGAGGCGCAGATTGGGCGTCGGAATGAAACAAAGCCCCGCACGGGGGGCGGGGCTTCGAATCGGGGTGGGTCTTGCGGCCGATCAGCCGCGGGCGCGCCGGCGCCCGCCGCGCCCGCCACTTGCCGCCGCAGCGGCCGAGGCCTCGGCGAAGCTCGCGCCTTCTTTCATCGCATCCAGAACGCGGCTCAGCTTGATCCATTCGGTGCCGTTCGGGTCGTGATCCATCAGCATGTTGGCAGCGCGGATCGCCTCCATCTCGACCGACCGGACGGGGTTCATGATCGCGCTGGTCATGCCCGCGCCGATCGCCATCGGCAGGAAGGCGGCGTTGACGCCATGACGGTTGGGCAGCCCGAAGCTGATGTTCGACGCGCCGCAGGTGGTGTTCACGCCCAGTTCAGTGCGCAGCCGGTTGACCAGGGTAAAAACCTGCCGCCCCGCCGTCGCCATCGCGCCGACCGGCATCACCAGCGGGTCAACGACGATGTCATGCGCCGGAATGCCGAAATCGGCGGCGCGTTCGACGATCTTCTTTGCGACGGCAAAGCGCACGTCGGGGTCTTCGGAAATCCCGGTGTCGTCGTTCGAGATCGCCACCACCGGCACGTTGTATTTCTTGACCAGCGGCAGCACCAGGTCCAGCCGCTCCTCCTCGCCGGTGACCGAGTTCAGCAGCGGCCGGCCCTCGCAGGCGGCAAGCCCGGCTTCCAGCGCGGCAGGGACCGAGCTGTCGATGCACAGCGGCACATCGGTGATCGCCTGCACCCGGGCGATCAATTCGCGCATCAGCGGCGGCTCGACGAAGTTGTTGTCGGCATAGCGCGGGTCTTCGGCCATCTTGTTCGAGAAGACCGCACCCGAGTTGATGTCCAGCACCATCGCCCCGCAGGCGACCTGTTCCAGCGCGTCTTTCTCGACGGTCGAGAAATCGCCAATTTCCAGTTCTGCGGCCAGCTTCTTGCGCCCGGTGGGGTTGATCCGCTCGCCGATGACGCAGAAGGGCTCGTCAAAGCCGATCACGACGGTCTTGGTTTTGGACTCGATTACGGTGCGGGTCATGGTCAGCCTTTCGAATGGTCCGCGATCCAGGTCGCGTTGGTCTTGATACCCCCGAGGGGGAAGAAATGCACGGCTTCAATGCCGAACTCCGGGTGCGCGGCCTTGTGTGCGGCCAGCCCTGCCACCAGATCGGTCGGCTCGAAGGGCATGAGCAGCTTGGTCACGTCACGCGCGCGTTTTTGCAGCACCCGCAGGCTGGGCCCGACGCCGCAGGCAATCGCGAATTTCAGCAGCGTCTGCAACTTGGCGGGCCCGGCCACGCCGATATGGATCGGCAGGCGGATGCCTTCGGCGGCCAGCCGGTCGGCCCAGGCGATGATCGGCGCGGCCTCGAAGGCGAACTGCGTGACGATGGCCATGTCGGCATCGGTGCGGTTCGCGAAATCCTGTTTCAGTTTAAGGGCTTGCAGGACGATCTTGTCACCGCCTGCCGGGTCGATGTCGCGGTTGCCTTCGGGGTGGCCTGCGATATGCAGCCGCGCAAAGCCGTTGAACGCGCCGCTTTCCAGCAGTTGCATTGCGTTATCCAGCGTGCCCACCGGATGCTTCACCCCGCCGCCCAGCAGCAGGGCCTGGCGCACACCGGCCTCGCCCTTGTAGCGCTGAACCCAGTCATTCAGCTGCACGGTGTCGCGGATGATGCGCGCGGGGAAATGCGGCATCGGCTCGAAACCCTCGGCGCGCAGGCGGCGGGCGGTCGCGACCATATCCTCGATCGGCGTGCCCTCGATATGGGCGATGTAAACCCGGGTGCCCGCCGGCAGCAGCGGGCGGAAATCCTCGATCGCGGCGGCGGTGCGCGGCATCACCTCGATGGAGCAGCCGTCCAGAAAGGCGCTGACCACACCGTTGCCGGGCGTCTCGTTTTCGCGGCGGAAGTTCAAAAGCGCCATTCCTTCTCTCCATCAGGCGGGCGTGGGGGGCTCCCAGCCGTCGTTTGCGATCAGCGCGGCGATCCGCGCCGCGTCATAGTCAGAGAGAATCCGCGCCAGCTCCGCTTCGGCGGCGCTCGTGTCGTCGCCCGGCCGCTCGCCCATCGCCACCTTGCGCCATTCCGCCAGATAGGCGTCGCTGTCACGCGCGCCGATCTTCATGGCGCAGCGGTCGATGGCTTGTTCGAACCGCTCGGGCAGGGGCTTTTTCACGCCGCGGCGTCCCTTCCCGGCAATGATCTGTGCCGGAATGTCGCGCCAGAAAACGATGGTGATCTCGGCCATTTTGATTCCCTCTGCCTCACAGATACGCGCAGAAACGACGCGCCCGATGACGGATTTCGACATGTTGAGCGGGGCTTGCGACCTCGCTGCATCTGGATAGCGGCACGGCGCGTGCAACGCCACCGCCCGGGATCGGAAAAACATGCATCAAGATTGTGAGTCGCGCTCATCCGGGCGGTGGGTTTGCCCCCGGCGGGAGTATTTCGGCCAAGAAGAAAACGGCCCTTCTTCTTGGTTGAAATACTCCGGGGTGAATGGGCCAAAGGCCCAGAGGGGCAGCGCCCCTGATCCGGTTTCATAGGATCGTCACCTTTGTGCCGCGTGCCGCCTTGAACCGGCGCCCCGGGCGCGCTACTTTGGGGATAACTTGACATCGGAGGGCGTGAAGATGGCGCCCAAGCGTCCCCGGTCTGCGGGCGCGTTCCCGAAAACGGTAGAGCGGCCCGCGACCCAACCCGCCGAGAAGGGTGAGCTTTATGCTGCGCTCGATCTTGGCACCAACAGTTGCCGGATGCTGATTGCCCGACCGAAGGGCAATCAGTTTCAGGTCGTCGACAGCTTTTCCAAGGCTGTCCAGCTGGGGCAGGGGCTCGAAGCCTCTGGCCGGTTGTCGCGCAGTTCCATGGCGCGCACGGTGCAGGCCTTGCAGATCTGCCGCCGCAAGATCGAACATCACGGCGTGAAACGGATGCGTCTGGTTGCGACCGAGGCCTGCCGCCGGGCTGGCAATGCCCGCGATTTCATCCGCTTCGTGCGCCGCGAAACCGGCCTGCCGCTCGACATCATCGCCCCCGAGGAAGAGGCGCGGCTGGCGGTGATTTCCTGCGCTTCGCTTGTCAGCCCGCGCACCGAACAGCTGCTGGTGGTCGACATCGGCGGCGGCTCGACCGAACTGGTCTGGATCGACATTTCCAAGGTGCCGCCCGCGGATCGGGCGCGCGCGATCATGCGGCTGTCGGGCGGCTTTCACCAGCCCGAGGGCGCCGAGCCTTCGGCGCGCGTGGTCGACTGGATCTCGGTGCCCCTGGGCGTGGCGACGCTGAAAGACCAGTTCGCCGATGTCGAGGACGATGCCGCGCGCTTTGCGCTGATGAGCTGGTTCTTCGAGGAAAAGCTTGCCGATTTCTCGCCCTACAGCGCGGGCAGCCCGCAGGAGGGGTTCCAGATCATCGGCACCTCGGGCACGGTGACCACGGTTGCCGCTTGCCATCTGGGGCTGAAACGCTATGACCGCACGCGGGTCGACGGGCTGACGATGACATCGGGCCAGATCGACGCGGTGATCCGCAGCTTCCTGCAGCTGGGCCCCGAGGGGCGCCGCTCGGACCCGCGGATCGGGCGCGACCGGCACACGCTGATCATGTCGGGCGCGGCGATCTTGCAGGCGCTGATGCGGGTTTGGCCGACCGACAAGATGAGCGTGGCCGACCGCGGGCTGCGCGAGGGGCTGCTCTATGCGCAGATGGTTGCGGATGGCGTGCTCGAGGAAATGGGCCCGATTTGAGGAGAGTTCTGATGACCAAGACGCCGACGGGCAAGAATACTTCGGGGCGCGGCCAGCGGGATCTGCGGGTGCGGGTGAAAACCGCCAAGGGCCGCAAGCTCAGCTCGACGCTGTGGCTCGAACGCCAGCTGAACGATCCCTATGTGCAGCGGGCCAAGAAAGAGGGCTATCGCGGTCGCGCGGCCTTCAAGATCATGGAACTGGATGACAAGTATCGCTTCCTCGTGCCCGGCGCGCGGGTGGTGGATCTGGGCTGTGCGCCCGGCGGCTGGTGCCAGGTCGCGGTCAAGCGCGTCAATGCCCTGGCCGAGAAATCGGGCAAGAAGGTCGGCACCGTTCTGGGCGTCGATCTGCAAGAGGTCAGCCCGATCACCGGCGCCGAGATCCACCAGCTCGATTTTCTGGAAGAGGGCGCGGATGACAAGGTCAAGGCCTGGCTCGGCGGTCCGGCGGATGTGGTGATGTCGGATATGGCCGCGGCCTCGTCCGGGCATCAGGGCACCGACCATTTGCGCATCATCGCGCTGTGCGAGGCGGCCGCCTATTTCGCCTTCGACGTGCTGGAAGAAGGCGGCACCTTCGTCGCCAAGGTGCTGGCGGGTGGGGCCGAGATCGAGTTGCAGACCATCCTGAAAAAGAACTTCACCAAGGTCGCCAATGTGAAGCCGCCGGCCTCGCGTGCCGACAGTTCGGAAAAATTCGTGGTGGCGCAGGGCTTCCGCGGCAAGCGGCACGAAGGTGCATCGCACGTCGGGGAAGATGACGCGGACGATCGCGACTGATCTTGCGGGGCGGCCGCGCATCATGGGGGTGATGCCGCCCGCTTGACGCAAAGGTTAGTTGCAGATCGTGCCAATCCCCTTATCCTTGGGTCTCTGACGCTTCGGAAAGAGGGGAGGCTTTTCGCCATGACGTCGTTGACGCGTACTCCGGCGCGCAATCATGCCGAGATCGTCCAGTCGGTGGTCGCGTCCTCCAGTGCGCTGGGGCGGGCCGGGTTCGCCGCAAGCTGGCGTCGCTCGCTGATCCATCACAAGATCGACCCGGGCACGCCGCAGCCCAGCGAACGGCTGTCCGAGTCCGAGATGCGCGCCCGGCGCGAGGCGTCCGGCCTGCTGGTGCAGATCGCGACCCCGGTGCTGGACCGGTTGGCGCGGGCGGCCTGCGATGCGGGTTGCACGGTGCTTTTGTCGGACGCATCGGGGCTGGTGCTGGATGAACGCGTGCGCGCAGGCGATGCGCGCGACTTCCACGCCTCGGATCTGGCGCCGGGCACCAACTGGTCCGAGGGGGCGCAAGGCACCAATGGCATCGGCACCTGTCTGGCCGAAGGCCGCCCCGTCGTGGTCTGGCGCGATCAGCATTTCCGCGCGACGAACACCGGGCTGACCTGCATGGGCGCGCCGGTCTTCGGTGCGACGGGCGAACTGGCCGGGGTGATCGACGTGTCCTCGGCGCGGGGCGACATGACCGAAGGCTATGCCCGGCTGGTCGCGCTGACGGTGCAGGACGCGGCGCAGCGGATCGAGGCGGATCTGTTCCGCGCCAGCTATGACGGCGCGCGGATTCTGTCCACCGGGGCGGGGGAAAGCGCGCCGCAGGGTGTGATGTTGCTGGCGCTGGACCGCGACGATCTGGTGATCGGGGCCACCCGCGCCGCGCGCCGCCATCTGGGGATCGAGGATGCCCAGATCGGGCGGCTGCCGGCCAACGACCTGCTGGAACTGGGGCTGCGCGGCGGGCTGGAAGAGGCGCAGCGCGCCGAAATGGCGCGCGCGCTGGCACGCTCTGGCGGTAATGTCTCGGCTGCGGCGCGCGATCTGGGGATCGGACGCGCGACCTTCTACCGCAAGGCCAAGGCGCTTGGGCTCGAAGTCTGAGCCACGATCCGGCGGCAGGCGCGTGGCGGGCCGCCCGAGGGGGCGCCGCCCCCTCTTTGCCTGTGGCAAATTCACCCCCGAGGTATTTCGGCCAAGCTGAAACGGAAGCAGCTTTCACTTTGGCTCAAATATCCCGGGGGAGGCCGCAGGCCGGGGGCAGCGCCCCCTTTCCGGTCGATGCTGCGGCTGCACCTGTCTCGGGGCTGAGACAGGTAAGCTATCCGCCCTGCGCAGCCCGGCTATGCGATTCGCGCCATGCCGTGCAGCTTGGTCCCATGCCGAGCCCGCGACGGGCCCGGGTTCATGGGAGGAAGAACACATGGCCAATGATATGGCATCCGACTTCAAGGGCGTGATGGTTTCGCCGTTCAAGGCACGCTACGACAACTTCATCGGTGGCAAATTCGTGCCCCCGGTCAGCGGCCAGTATTTCGACAACATCACCCCGATCACCGGCGAGAAAGTCTGTGAAGTGGCCCGTTCGGGCGCCGCCGATATCGAACTGGCGCTGGATGCGGCGCATGCGGCCAAAGACGGCTGGGGCACCACCTCGGCCGCCGCACGCTCGAACGTGCTGCTTGCGATCGCCGACCGGCTGGAGGCGAACCTCGATCTGCTGGCTGCCGCCGAAACCTGGGACAATGGCAAGCCGATCCGCGAAACGACGGCTGCGGATATTCCGCTGTCGGTCGATCACTTCCGGTATTTCGCAGGGGTTCTGCGCAGCCAGGAAGGTTCGATGTCGGAAATCGACGCCGACACCGTGGCCTATCATTATCACGAGCCGCTGGGCGTCGTCGGCCAGATCATCCCGTGGAACTTCTCGATCCTGATGGCGGCGTGGAAACTGGCGCCGGCGCTGGCGGCGGGCAACTGCATCGTGATGAAACCGGCCGAGCAGACCCCGGCCGCGATCATGGTTCTGGCCGAACTGATCGCCGATCTGCTGCCCGCGGGCGTGCTGAACATCGTCAACGGCTATGGCGCCGAAGTGGGGGCGCCGCTGGCGCGCAGCCCGCGCATCGCCAAGATCGCCTTCACCGGCTCGACCGCGACGGGGCGCAAGATCATGCAGGCCGCGACCGAGAACCTGATCCCGGTCACGCTGGAACTGGGCGGCAAGTCGCCCAACATCTTCTTCTCGGATGTGATGGCCAAGGACGACGCCTTCCTCGACAAGGCGGTCGAGGGCTTCGTTCTGTTCGCCTTCAACCAGGGCGAGGTCTGCACCTGCCCGTCGCGCGCGCTGGTGCAAGAGGACATCTATGAAGAGTTCATCGCCCGCTGCATCGAACGGGTGAAGGCCATCAAGCAGGGTGATCCGCGTCTGATGGAAACCATGGTCGGCGCCCAGGCGAGCCAGGAGCAGCAAACCAAGATCATGTCCTACCTGCAGATCGGCCGCGAAGAGGGCGCCGAGGTTCTGGTCGGCGGCGATGCGGCGCGCTTCAACGGCGAGCTGGCCAACGGCTTCTACATCCAGCCGACGATCCTGAAGGGCCACAACAAGATGCGCGTCTTCCAGGAGGAAATCTTCGGCCCGGTCGTCTCGGTCACGACCTTCAAGGACGAGGAAGAGGCGCTGCATATCGCCAATGACACGATGTATGGCTTGGGCGCCGGTGTGTGGTCGCGCGACATCAACACCTGCTACCGCTTTGGCCGTCATATCCAAGCCGGTCGTGTCTGGGTCAACAACTACCACGCCTATCCGGCGCATGCGGCCTTCGGTGGCTACAAGCAGTCGGGCATCGGCCGCGAGACCCATAAGATGATGCTCGACCACTATCAGCAGACCAAGAACATGCTGGTCAGCTACAACCCCAACAAACTCGGGTTCTTCTGATCCCTCCCCTTCAACGATCAGAAAATCCGGCCGTCCCCGAAAGGGGGCGGCCGACATGGTTTTGCACGGACAGACGCGCGGGCAGAGGCCCGCGTTACAGGGTGACGCGGAAGCGGGCGAACCCGTCGGGCCCGTCGCCTGCCGCCTCGATCGCGACGCCGCGGCTGCGGATGTCGTCCAGATAGTCGGCAGCCTTGGCCCCGGTGTCGAACAGGACCGTGGCCCCCGCCGCAGGTGCAAGCCGCCAGTTGCCATCGGCCGAGGGGGCAATCGTGCCTTGCTCGACGATATAGCGCACGATCACGTCGCGGTTGGTGTCGGGCGCCTGCAGGATCACGGTGCTGCCATCCGCCCCGGGAAAGTGCCCGCCACCCGAGGCCCGGTAGTTGTTGGTGGCGACGATGAATTCCTGCGCGTCGTCAATCGGTTGTCCGCCGAAGCTCAGGTTGATGATGCGGTGGGCTTCGGGCGCCACGACCTTGCCGTCATTGTCGTAGCGCGCGGGCTGGGTCACGTCGATCTGATAGGTGACCCCGTCGATCGTATCGAAATTGTAGGACGGGAAATCGGGGTTCAGCAGAACCTGATCGGCGCCGCCCGGGGTGATCTGGTTGAACATCCCGGCCGAGCGTTCCAGCCATTCGCGCACCTCGGCGCCGGTGATGCGCACCGCCTGCAGGGTGTTGGGGTACAGATACAGATCGGCGACATTCTTGATCGCCATCGGGCCTGCGGGCACATCGGTGTAATACTCGGGCCCGCCGCGCCCGCCCGCCTTGAAGGGCGCCGCCGCCGACAGGACCGGCAGGCCCTCATGCGCGGTGCCCCGCAGCAGCTGCGCGACATACCAGCTTTGCGCAAGGCTGACGATCTGCACCGAGGGGTCATCGGCCAGCAGCGCGAAATAGGAATAAAGCGGGGCCGAGGTCTTGCCCACCTCGGCGCGCACATAGCTGAGCGTGGCCAGATGCGCCTCGGCGGTGGCGGTGATCGCGGGGGTGTAATCGCCCACCAGCGCGGTGACCTTGCGATCCTCGCCGCGGGTATAGATCGGCCGGACCGTGCTTTGCGAGGCAGCCAGTTGCCAGCTGTCACCCACGCGGTCCAGCATCAGGTCGATCACCCCCAGATGCGAGCCCCAGAACCCCGCCATCACCGCGGGCTTGCCCATGATCTGCCCGGTTTCGGCATCGAAGCCTTCGCCCTCGTAATCCGTCGAGGGCCAGACCTTGTGCTGATGACCCGAAATCACCGCGTCGATGCCCTCGATCGCGGCCAGGTGGTAGGCGGCGTTTTCCATGCCCTCAGTTTCGGCGCTGGCATCCAGCCCGGTATGCGCCAGCGCGACCACCAGGTCGACGCCTTCCTCGCGCAGTTGCGGCACCCAGGCACGGGCGGCCTGCAGGATGTCGCGGGCGAACAGGTTACCCTCCAGATGCGCGCGGTCCCATTGCAGGATCTGCGGCGGCACGAAGCCGATCACGCCCAGCTTCAGCGGGTGCTTGACGCCCGCGCCATCGGCCAGATCGGTTTCGATGATCAGATAGGGGCGGACGAACAGCTCGTCCTCGCGCGGGCTGGCGCCCAGCTTGCGCGCGACGTTGGCGCAGACGATGGGGAAATTCGCGCCTGCGTTTACTTTTTCCAGAAAGTCGATGCCGTAGTTGAATTCATGGTTGCCCAGCGTGCCCGCGGAATAGCTGAGCGTGTTCATCCCGGCGATGACCGGGTGAATGTCGCCCGCGGCCATGCCCTTGGAATAGGCGATGTAATCGCCCATCGGGTTGCCCTGCAGGTAATCGCCATTGTCGAACAGCAGCGCGTTGGTCGCCTCGGCCCGGATTTCCTCGATGATCGAGGCGGTGCGCGCCAGACCCATCGTGTCGGCGGGCTTGTCGGCGTAATAGTCATAGGGCTGCACATGGCAGTGCAGATCGGTGGTGGCCAGCAGCCGCAGATGCGCCTGTCCGGCCTGCGCGCGCGCCGAGAACGGGTGCAGCATCACCAGCCCCCCAAGCGCAGTGCCCGAAATCAGAAAGGAACGACGGGAAAATTCGGTCATGACAGCCCCCAGAAACACGATCCATCCTTTATCGGATGGTCAAATGACAGGACCATGACGCCCCGGATCGGGGGTCTTGGCAAGTCTTTCCTGCAGGGGGTGGCGGGGCTGGCGGCATTTTGCCCGCCGCGGACTAGCCCGCGCGGCGGAATTGGGTGGGTGTCTTGCCGGTTTTCGCGTGGAATGCGCGGGTGAAATAGGCCGGACTGGCAAATCCCAAGGCATCGGCGATCTGCTTGACCGGCACGCGGGTGTCGGCCAGCAGGCGGCGCGCCTCGAACATCTTGCGGTCCTGCAGCAGATCATGCGCGGCGCGCCCGCAGGTCTCGCGGCACGAGCGGGTCAGATGGGTCGAGGTCACGCCCAGTTCGGCAGCGAAATCCGACACGCCGTGACCCGAGCGGAAATCGCGCTCCAGCAGCGCGGAATAGCGCGCGACCAGCCGTTTTGCGGCCGAGGGGCGGGGGGCATCCGCAGTGGCAGGGGCGATCTGCCGTTCCAGCCAGACACCCAGCAGCCCCAGATGGTGACGGGCCGCCCGGTCGGCGCCGGGGCGGGTGCTGTCAAGCTCGCGCTGCACCGCCTCGATGATGCCGGACAGTTCGGCCTGCGGGCCGGCCTCGCGAATGCGCAGGTGCTGCGGCGTCTCGGGCAGGGTGACATCGCTGTCCCGGCCGAAGAAGATCGCCTGACCATGGGTTTGCGGCCCGACCTCGAACCCGTGCATGACACCCGCGGGGATGAACACCGCGTTATGCGGACCGTAGCCGCGGGTCTCGCCGCCCATGGTGATGCGGCCCTGACCGCGGGTGAACCACAGCAGGCAGGGTTCGGACAGCGCGCGCATCGCCTCGACCCGCCAACGCCCGCCCTGCGCCAGCCGGGCGATCGGCACGATGCGCAGGTTCGAGGGCGTCTCGGGCAGCAGCGCCGCGCGGGGCGCGGGGGCTGTTTCGGTCCGGGGCCGGGCGAATTGCGACAACGGCGGGGCAGTGAAAAGTTTCACGGCGGAACTCTCTTTTGGGGGTCTGACGATCCATCGGGGTGCGCCCGGGGTCAGGGTGTTTGCGTGAAGAATAGGCGCGAACCCCTTTATTTCCAACAGGAATATTGATTTTCGGCGTGGTGTTGCCGAGGCTTTGTTAGGGCCGCATGATCTTGTGCCAGTCCCGCATCCGGCTACGAAACCATGTGCGCTGGCGCTTGGCATATTGCCGCGAGGCAGCCTGCGCCAGCGTCCGGGCGGTGGCCAGGTCGACCTCGCCGTGCAGATGCGCCACCAGTTCGGGCGCCCCGATCGCCTTGGCCCAGAGCGCCCCCGATTCCCAGATCGGCAGCACCGCGCGCACCTCGTCCAGCGCGCCTTCCGCCAGCATCAGATCGAAGCGCCGGTCGATCCGCTCGGCCAGCCAGTCGCGGTCGGCCTCGATCACCAGGGCGGTGCAGGCGCTCAGCGGTAAGGCGGGGGGCGGCGTATCGTCCTGCCAGGCGGCCAGCCCGCGCCCGGTGGCGGCCTGCACCTCCCAGGCGCGCTGGACCCGGGCGGGATTGAGCGGGTCGATCCGGGCGGCGGTGGCGGGGTCCAGTTCCGCCAGCAGCGCTGCGGCACCTTCGGCGGCCAGACGCCGGTCGGCGAGGGCGCGCACCTGCACCGGGGTCGCGGGGATCTCGGCCAGACCTTCGGTCAGCGCGCTGAGGTAGAGCCCGGTGCCCCCGACGATGATTGGGCGCGGCCCGCCCGCCGCATGATCAGCCAGCACCGGCGCCAGATCGCGCAGCCAATGGCCCACGGAATAGTCCTGACCGGGCGATTTGTGGCCGTAAAGCAGGTGCGGGGCGGCGGCTTCGTCGGCCAGGGACGGGCGTGCCGACAGCACCCGCCAGCAGTCCCAGACCTGCAACGCATCGGCATTGACCACCACACCGCCCTGTACCTGCGCGATCTGCAGGGCCAGCGCGGATTTGCCGCTGGCCGTCGGGCCGGCGATCACCACCGGTTTTTTCGGATCAATTTGCGCAGAAATTTCCAATATTTAGGCCCCTCGTAGCCGCCTGCCGCAGGATATTTGACCAAACCGGGCCGGGTGGGGAATTCCCGAGGTTGAACCCGCGCCGCATTTGGGACATTTTGCGCGGCAATGACAACCACAGATTGGGACCCCGAGATGTCTGCACAAGCCGAGCCGAGTATCAAATACAAACGCGTTCTGCTGAAAATCTCGGGCGAGGCGCTGATGGGCGATCAGGGCTATGGCCTGCACCCGCCGACCGTTGCCCGCATCGCGCGCGAGGTCAAGTCGGTGCATGACATGGGCGTCGAGATTTGCATGGTGATCGGCGGCGGCAACATCTTCCGCGGGCTGGCGGGGTCTGCACAGGGCATGGAACGCACCACCGCCGATTACATGGGGATGCTGGCCACGGTGATGAACGCGCTTGGCATGCAGGCCGCGCTGGAGGCCGAAGGCATCCACACCCGCGTGATCTCGGCCATACCGATGGATCAGGTCTGCGAGCCCTACATCCGCCGCCGCGCCGTGCGCCACCTGGAGAAAAAGCGGGTCTGCATTTTCGCCGCGGGCACCGGCAACCCCTATTTCACGACCGACACCGCCGCCACGCTGCGCGCCAATGAAATGAGCTGCGAGGCGATCTTCAAGGGCACCAAGGTCGACGGCGTCTATGACAAGGACCCCAAGAAATTCGCCGATGCCAAGCGCTATGACACGGTCAGCTATGACGAGGTTCTGCAAAAGAACCTGGGCGTGATGGATGCCTCGGCGATTGCGCTGGCGCGCGACAACAACCTGCCGATCATCGTGTTCTCGCTGGATGAACCGGGCGGGTTCCGCGGCATCCTGGCCGGGCAGGGTACCTACACCCGCGTTCAGGGCTGAGCCTATCTTTCGGGCCCAAGCTGCGCTAGAGAAGGCCCAGACCGCATAACAAGACGGAAAAGACGACCATGTCCGACGATATCGAAATCGACATTGACGACCTCGAGCGCCGTATGGAAGGCGCGATGACGGCGCTGAAACACGAATTCGCCTCGCTGCGCACCGGGCGCGCCTCGGCCTCGATGGTCGAGCCGATCATGGTGGATGCCTACGGTTCGCTGACGCCGATCAACCAGGTCGGCACCGTGAACGTGCCCGAACCGCGGATGGTGACCATCAACGTCTGGGACAAAGGGCTGATCAACAAGGTCGAAAAGGCGATCCGGGAATCGGGTCTGGGTATCAACCCGCAGACCAACGGCCCGATCATCATGCTGCCGATCCCCGAACTGAACGAGGAACGCCGCAAGGAACTGACCAAGGTCGCCGCGCAATATGCCGAACACGCCCGCGTGGCAGTGCGCAACGTGCGCCGCGACGGCATGGACCAGATCAAGAAGGCCAAGGCCAACGGCATGTCCGAGGATGACGCGAAATTCTGGGAAAGCGCGGTCGAGGATCTGACCAAGAAACACATCGCAGTGGTCGACAAGGCGCTGGAAGGCAAGCAAGCCGAAATCATGCAGGTCTGAGCCTGCCTTCCGCGAAAGGCGCCCCGATGGCGAAAAGCGAATCCGAGCAAGCCAACCCCGGTGCGGCTCCGGCTGCGACCGGGGGTGATTATGGTGTGCGCGCCGTGGCCATCATCATGGATGGCAATGGCCGCTGGGCCACCAATCGCGGCTGGCCGCGGCTGGCCGGGCATCGCCGCGGGGCCGAGCGGGTGAAGGAAATCGTGCGTGCCGCCCCGGATCTGGGCGTAAAACACCTGACGGTCTATGCGTTCTCCACCGAAAACTGGAAACGCTCGACCGAAGAGGTGCTGGGTCTGATGGGGATTTTCGCGCGCTACATCGAGAAAGAGGCCGACGCGCTGTCGGCCGAAGGCGTGCGCCTGCGGTTCATTGGTGAACGCGGGCGGCTGGATGGCCGCCTGGCGCGGCTGATGTCGGGGATCGAGGAGCGCACCGCCGCCAATACCCGGCTGACGCTGACCGTGGCGATCAATTACGGCGGCCGTAACGAGCTGGCGCGTGCGGCGGCGACGCTGGCGCGGGATTTCGCTGCCGGGCGCATCGCCGAGGCCGATCTGACCGAAGACGCGCTGGAGGCGCGCCTGGATACCGCAGGCATGCCCGACCCCGATCTGGTGATCCGCACCTCGGGCGAAACCCGCACCTCGAATTTCCTGCCCTGGCAGGCGGCCTATGCCGAATATGAATTCACGCCCACGCTCTGGCCCGATTTCACGCCCGAGGAGCTAGCGCAAATTCTGGCGCGTTTTGCCGGGCGCGAACGGCGGTTCGGCGGGGTCAAGCCATGACCACATCCCAGACACCCCCGGCCAAATCCGCCGCGCCGCGCTGGTCCGATCTGCGCGACCGGGTTCTGTCGGGGCTGGCAATGCTGGCCGTGGGCGTGGGGGCGGTCTGGTGGGGCGGGCTGTTCTTTGCCGAGATCGCGGTGCTGGTGACGGGCTTGATGGTCTGGGAACTGGCCGCGATGACCGCGCCCGAACGACCGCGCGAGGCGCGGGTGATGGGCCTGATGGCCGCCGCGGTGCTGGTGGCGGTGCTCTGGGTGCATTCGCCCTTCATGCTGCCCGTTCTGGCGCTGCCGTCGGTGATCGGCGTGCTGCGCCCGCGACGCGATCGCGGGATCTTTGCGGGGTATGCGCTGGCGGTGATGCTGACGGGCTATGGCATGGTGGCGCTGCGTCTGGGCTTGGGTTTTGCGGCCATCGCCTGGATCGTGGCGATCGTGGTCGTCTCGGATGTGGCGGGCTATTTTGCCGGACGCACATTGGGCGGGCCGAAATTCTGGCCGCGGATCAGCCCGAAAAAGACCTGGTCGGGCACCGTGGCGGGCTGGATCGGCGCGGCGCTGGTCGGGCTGATCGGGGTGGCGCTTGGCGGCGACTGGGCGCTGGTGTGGCTGTCGCCGCTGCTGGCCTTCGCAGGCCAGATGGGCGACATCGCGGAAAGCTGGATCAAGCGGCGCGCGGGCGTCAAGGACAGCTCGCATCTGATCCCGGGCCATGGCGGCGTGATGGATCGCTTCGACGCCTTCGTGGGCGCGGTGCTGATGCTGCTGGCGGTCGCGCAGATCATGCCGCTGCCGCTGGGCGGGGGCTGAGACATGCGCAGAATTTCGGTATTCGGTGCCACCGGCTCGATCGGGGAAAGCACGTTCGACCTGTTGATGCGGCAAGGCGGGGCCGAGGCCTTCGATATTGTCGCGCTGTCGGGTGGGGCCAATGTCGCGCGGCTGGCCGAACAGGCGATCGCGCTGCGCGCCGATCTGGCGGTGACCGCCTATGACGCCTGCCTGCCCGCATTGCGCGAGGCCTTGGCGGGAACCGGGATCGAGGCGGCCGCTGGCCCGCAGGCCCTGATCGAGGCGGCGGAACGCCCGGCCGACTGGGTGATGAGCGCGATCGTCGGCGCGGCCGGGCTGGCACCGGGGTTCCGCGCGCTGGCGCAGGGCGCGACGCTGGCGCTGGCCAACAAGGAATCGCTGGTCACCGCCGGGCCGCTTCTGCTGGCCGAAGCCGCGCGGCACGGCGCCCGCATCCTGCCGGTGGACAGTGAACATTCCGCGGTGTTCCAGGCGCTGGTGGGCGAGGATATGGCCGCGGTCGAGCGGATCATCATTACCGCCTCGGGCGGCGCCTTCCGCAACTGGCCGCTGGAAAAACTGGCCCACGCGACCGTGGCCGAGGCGTCGAGCCATCCGAACTGGGCGATGGGGCAGCGGATCACCATCGACAGCGCGTCGATGTTCAATAAGGCTCTGGAAGTCATTGAAACCAAGGAATACTTCCGCGTCGACCCCGACATGATCGAGGTTCTGGTGCATCCGGAATCGCTGGTTCATGCCCTGGTGGGGTTCAATGATGGCGCGCTGATGGCGCATCTGGGTGCGCCCGACATGCGCCACGCCATCGGCTATGCGCTGAACTGGCCCGCGCGGCGCGCGCTGCCGGTCAAGCGGCTCGATCTGGCGGAAATCGGCAGTCTGACCTTCCGCGCGCCCGACCTGACCCGCTTTCCGGCGCTGCGTCTGGCGCGCGAGGTGATGGCGATCGGCGGCACGGCGGGGGCGGCCTTCAACGCCGCGAAAGAGGCAGCACTTGATGCCTTCATCGCCGGCAAGATCGGCTTTCTGGACATGGCGCGGCTGGTTGAAACCGTCCTCGCGCAGATGTCATCGCGCCAAGGGCTTGGAAATGCCGCGGTATCTTTGGATAACGTGATGCTCACCGATGCCGAGGCCCGCGCCCTCGCGTTTGAACATATCTCGACCGGAAGGATCTGAGCCTTGGAGTTTCTGTCCACCATTGGCCACGGCCTGTATACCGCCGGCATGTTCGTGATCGCGCTGTCGATCATCGTCACGGTGCATGAATACGGCCATTACATCGTGGGCCGCTGGTCCGGGATCAAGGCCGAGGTGTTCAGCCTGGGCTTCGGCCCGAAACTGTTCAGCCGGGTGGACAAGCGCGGCACGCGCTGGCAGCTGGCGGCGATCCCGCTGGGCGGCTACGTCAAGTTTCTGGGTGACGCGAATGCGGCCTCGGCGGGCGAGGATGCCGACACCATGCGCGAGCTGAGCGCCGAGGAACGCCGCCATACCATGCACGGCGCGCCGCTCTGGGCGCGCGCGGCCACGGTTGCGGCGGGGCCGGTGTTCAACTTCATCCTGTCGATCGCGGTGATCGCGGGGCTTCTGCTGTGGTCGGGCACCGCGACGGACGAACCCACCGTCGGCGCGCTGAGCGATCTGCCCGGTGGCCATGCCGAATTGCAGGTGGGCGACCGTATCCTGGCGGTGAACGGGCAGGAGACCCCGGATTTCGCCGCGCTGAGCGCGATCATCGACACGCTGCCCTCGCAGCCCACCTTACCCTATCGCGTTCTGCGCGATGGCGCCGAGGTCGAGATCACCGGCCCGCAGCTGTATCCCCCGCGGCTGAGCGGTGTGATCGCGCAATCGGCGGCCTATGCGGCCGGGCTGAAGGAAGGCGATGTCATCACCGCCATCGACGGGCAACCGATCTGGCGCTTTGCCGATCTGCAGGTGGCGGTGACCGCCTCGCAGGGGGCGCCGCTGGCGCTGGCGCTGTGGCGCGCGGACGGGGGCGCGTTCGAGCGCACGCTGGAACCCAAAAGCACCGATATTCCCGCCGCCGATGGCGGGTTCGAGACCCGCTGGATGATCGGCGCGACCGGCACCTTCGTGTTCGAACCGGAAACCCGGGCCACCACTCTCCCCGAGGCCCTTGGCGGCGCCGTGCGTCAGACCTGGGGCATCATCGCGCAATCGGTCTCGGGGCTGGTGCATATGGTGGCGGGCGATATTTCCAGCTGCAACCTGCGCGGCGCGATCGGCATTGCGCAGGGCTCTGCCGCGGCGGCGCAATCGGGGATGCCCGATTTCATCTGGTTCATCGCGGTGCTGTCCACGGCGGTTGGCTTCCTGAACCTGTTCCCGATCCCGGTGCTGGACGGCGGGCATCTGATGTTCCACGTCTGGGAAGCGGTGGCGGGCAAGCCGCCGTCGGACAAGGTGATGAACGTGCTGACGGCGATCGGCATCGCGCTGGTGCTGACGATGATGCTGTTCGGCCTGTCAAACGACATCTTCTGCCCGTAAGACGGCTGCGGCATTTTGCACGTTATGGTTGAATTCTGGCACTGCGCCGCAATTTGGCCATATTCCCGGTCTATCCCGAACCTGCAATTTCGCAGCCGCAGCCAAGGAGGGCCTTGCGATGCAATTGGTGTTGACCGAAGGAGTCCGCGGGCTGTCGATGATCGTTGATCTGGCGCTTGACCGGATCATCGTGCCGCTGGCGGTCGTCGTGGCATTGCTGGGCGCCTGTATCATCGGCATCCAGCTGGCCGAGATGCTGGGTCCGGCGCATCTGCCTTATCAACTCTGATCCTGCCGCCCCGTCAGCAAAAGCCAGCGGGCAGGGGGCATATTTTTTGCGCGGCCGCTGGCTGTGCCGGGGGGCGCGGGAATTTCCTGCGCCCTGCGCTTTTGACAAGCCGGGGCTTTCCCGGTAGTCACTTTGGAAACACTAGGGATGCCATCTGGCGGGGTGAGGGCGATGACGAATTGGCTGCAACGGGCAGGCGGGCTTTCCACAGTTCGCGGGGCGCTCAAGTCCACTGCAATTTTCCTTGCGATGGCAACGGTTTGGGTGGCCGAACCGACGATGGCGCAGGCGCAGACCTACAGCTTCAGTAATCTGGTGATCGAGGGGAATGAGCGGATCGAGCCGCAAACCATCATCACCTACGCAGGAATCGGTCGTGGTAAGCCGGTGTCGTCGGGGGCGCTGAACGATGCCTATCAGCGGTTGCAGGGCTCGGGTCTGTTCGAAAGCGTCGAACTGGTGCCGCAGGGCGGCACGCTGGTGATCCGGGTGCAGGAATATCCCACGATCAACGTCGTCAACTTCGAAGGCAACAAGAAGCTGAAGGACGAGGATCTGGCCAAGATGGTCAAGACCCAGTCGCGCAAGATCTATTCTCCCGCCACGGTCGAGGCCGACGCCGCGCTGATTACCGAAGCCTATGCCAATGTCGGTCGACTGGCCGCCCGCGTCGATCCCAAGGTGATCCGCCGTGACGGCAACCGCGTCGACGTGGCCTTCGAGATCAAGGAAGGCAAGGTGACCGAGGTCGAGCGGATCTCGTTCACCGGCAACCGCCATTATTCGGACCGCCGCCTGCGCAACGTGCTGCAGACCAAACAGGCGGGCCTGCTGCGCCAGATCATCCAGCGCGACACCTTCGTCGGCGATCGGGTCGAGTTCGACCGTCAGCTGCTGACCGATTTCTACCGGGCGCGCGGCTATGTCGATGTGCAGGTCACCGGCGTGTCCTCGGAAATGGCGCGGGAACGCGATGCGTTCTTTATGACCTTCAACATCCGCGAAGGGCAGCAGTTCCGGTTCGGCAAGATCACCACCACCTCGGAAATCCCGGATCTGGACGCCGTCGAGTTTCAGAAGCTGACCAAGATCCGTTCGGGTGTGGTCTATTCGCCCAATGCGGTCGACTTGGCGATCACCCGGATGGAAGAGGTGGCATTGCGCAAGGGCGCGCAATTCGTCCGCGTCGAACCGCGCGTGACCCGCAACGAACGCGACCTGACGCTGGATGTGGAATTCGCGCTGGTGCGCGGGCCGCGTGTCTTTGTCGAACGCATCGACATCGAGGGCAACACCACCACGCTCGACAAGGTCGTGCGCCGCGAATTCCGCACGGTCGAAGGCGACCCCTTCAACCCGCGTGAAATCCGCAACTCGGCCGAACGTATCCGCGCGCTTGGTTTCTTCTCGAACGCCGAGGTGAACTCGCGCCAGGGCACCGCGTCCGATCAGGTGGTGGTCGATGTGAACGTCGAGGAACAGCCGACCGGCTCGTTCGGGATCGGCGCCAGCTACGGTCAGGATGCGGGCTTCGGTCTGACGCTGGACCTGCAGGAACGCAACTTCCTGGGCCGTGGCCAGTATGTCGGTCTGTCGGTGTCGACCACGGCCGACAACCAGCAGAACTCGCTGACCTTCATCGAGCCCTATCTTTTCGGGCGCGACCTGAAGGGCAAATTCAACATCTGGTACACGACGTCCGAATATGACAGCGCGGATTATTCGACGAAATCCTATGGCATCTCGCCGGCGATCGAATTCCCCGTGTCGGAAAACGGGCGGCTGGAAATGCGCTACAGCTATTCCAGCAAGGAACTGTATGATGTCGACACGAACTCTTCGCCGATCCTGATCGCCGAAGAGGGCAAGCGCAACAGCTCGGCGTTTGGCTACACCTACACCTATGACACGCGCACCACCGGGATTGACCCGCGTTGGGGCATGACCCTGCGCTTCGGGCAGGATGTGGCGGGCTTCGGCGGCGATGTCGAGGCGATCACCACCACCGCGCTGGCCCGGGTCGAGCGCAAGATCCTGAACGAGGAAGTCACCCTGCGCGCCGAGCTGGAAGGCGGGGCGATCCACGCCCGCGGCGATACCAAGCTGACGGTTCTGGATCGCTTCTCCGGCAACGGCAAGATCCGCGGCTTCGAGACCAACGGCTATGGCCCGCGCGACACCACCGCGGTCAACGAAGACGCGCTTGGCGGCAAGTATTTTGCCGCGCTGCGTCTGGAATCGGAATTCCCGCTGGGCACGCCCGAGGAATACGGCATCCATGGCGGCGCCTTCCTGGACGTGGGCTCGGTCTGGGGGCTGGACGATACCGCCGGTTTCGCGGGCACCGTGGATGATGCGCTGCACTGGCGTTCGTCGATCGGTCTGTCGCTGTTCTGGACCACGCCGATCGGTCCGCTGCGCTTCAACTTCGCGCATGCGCTCAAGAAAGAGGAATACGACCTTGATCGGGTCTTCGATCTGACCATTTCGACCAAGTTCTGAGGTCGCAGATGCGGATCGTGCGCAGACCGGGGCAGGGCGGGGCATGGGCCGCGCGCGGGCTCCGGTCTGTCGTTTTTCTGCTGGGGCTTGCGCTGTTTGGCGGCGCGGCCCTGCCGGGTGCCGCGCAGGACACCGCCGCCGAGGCCGCCGCACAAAGCCAGATACTGACGCTGGATTGGGAGCGGCTTTATGACGGCTCGCTCTGGGGTCAGCGGGTGCGTCGCGAAATCGCCGCGGCCTCGCAGGCGCTGACCACCGAAAACAACCGTATTGCCGACGATCTGATCGCCGAAGAACGCAGCCTGACCGAACGCCGCGCGACGATGGCGCCGCAGGCCTTCCGGGCCGAAGCCGAGGCCTTCGATCAGCGCGCAACCGGCATTCGCGCGGCACAAAAGGCCAAGGCGCAGGCCCTGAACCGGCGGCTGGAGGACGAACGCCAGGCCTTCATCGCGCAGGTCGTGCCGTTGCTCGATCAGATCCTGGTGCAGAACCATGCCGCCGTCGTGCTGGACAGCCGGGTCATCATCCGCGGGCTGGCGCAGATCGACGTGACCGAAGCGCTGATAGCGCTGGTGAATGACGAATTGGGCGAGGGCAGCGCGATCTCCGACCCCGCCGAGGATGGTGCCGACGCGCCCGATGCGCCGCAGACCGGCGCGCCCGCCGCGGCCCCCACCGAGGCCCCGGCCCCCGGCCAATAAGAACGGGCGCCACCCCCGTTCTTGCCAAGCCCGCCTGCGGTTGTTAGCAAGATCGGGACAGGGCGGCCGGGCCAGCCCACAAGACAAGGAACTCCGATGACCGAACCCGCCCCCTATACCTCTGCCGATCTGAGCCTGATCAAACGCATCATCCCGCATCGCTATCCGTTCCTGTTCATCGACAAGGTGCGCGACATCGTGCCTTTCGAAAGCGCCGTGGGCATCAAGAACGTCACCTGCAACGAGCCGCATTTCCAGGGCCATTTCCCGAATGAGCCGATCATGCCGGGCGTGACGATCATCGAGGCGATGGCGCAGACTTCGGCGGTCGTGGTGGGGATTTCGCTCAACGTGATCGACCGCCCGCTTGGCACCTATTTCATGGGCATCGACGCGTGCAAGTTCCGCCGCATGGTGGTGCCGGGCGACGTGCTGGAGATGCACGTCAAGGTGAAGCGCGGCGGCGGCAAGATCTGGAAATTCGAAGGCCAGGCCTTTGTCGAGGGCCAACTGGCCGCGCAGGCGGAATTCACCGCGATGATGGACCTCAAGGGGTAAGCGATGAGCATTGATCCAAGCGCCGAGATTCACCCCTCGGCGGTGATCGAAGCCGGCGCGGTGATCGGGCCGGGCTGCAAGATCGGGCCGTTCTGCCTGATCGGTCCCGAGGTCACGCTCGGCGCCGGGGTCGAACTGAAATCCCATGTCGTCGTCACCGGCTGGACCGAGATCGGCGACGAAACGGTGGTGTTTCCCTTCGCCTCGCTGGGGCAGATCCCGCAGGACCTGAAGTTCAAGGGCGAACGCACCCGCCTGATCGTGGGCAAGCGCAACCGCATCCGCGAAAACGTGACGATGAGCACGGGCACCGAAGGCGGCGGCGGGCTGACGCAGGTCGGCGATGACGGGTTGTTCATGGCCAATTGCCACGTCGCCCATGATGCCCAGATCGGCAACCGGGTCATTCTGGTCAATTCGGTCGCGATCGCGGGGCATTGCGTGCTGGAAGATGACGTGATTGTCGGCGGGCTGTCGGGCGTGCATCAATGGGTGCGCATCGGCCATGGCGCGATTGTTGGCGCCTTGTCGATGGTGACCGCCGATGTGATCCCGCATGCGCTGGTCGCGGGGCCGCGCGCCGGGCTGGAGGGGCTGAACCTCGTTGGGCTGAAACGGCGCGGCGTTGCGCGCGAGGAAATCGGCGCGCTACGCGAGATGTTCACCGCGCTTGCCGCCGGGAATTTCCGCGAACAGGCGCGCAAGCTGTCCGAAGAGGCCCCCGAAAGCGCGCATGTACGCGAGGTGCTGGATTTCATCCTCGGTCCCTCGGACCGCAGCTTCCTGACCCCGCGATGAGCACCGCGCTGATTGCAGGCACCGGCGCCTTGCCCGCGCTGCTGGCCGCGGCCCGTCCCGGCATGCTGATCTGTGAAATGGAGGGGTTTGCCGCTGCCGTTCCGGGCGCCGAGCCGCTGCGGTTTCGCGTCGAACGGCTGGTGCCGTTTCTGGATGCGCTGGTCGAGCGGGGCGTGACGCAGGTCTGTTTCGCCGGTGCGATGCGCCGCCCGCGGCTGGAGCCGGAACTGTTCGACGCGCGCACCGCCGCGCTGGTGCCGCGGCTGATCGGCGCGATGCAGGCGGGCGACGACGCGACGCTGCGCGCAGTGATAGAGCTGTTCGAGGAATGGGGCCTTGGCGTGGTCGGCGCGGATGACATCGCCCCCGATCTGGTGCCCGGGCCCGGTGTGCTGACCGGCACGCCCGGCCCCGCCGATGCCGAAGACGCCGCGCGTGCGGCGGCCATTGTCGCGGCCCTGGGCGGTGTCGATGTAGGGCAGGGCGCGGTGGTGGCGCAGGGCCTGTGTCTGGCGGTCGAGGCGCTGCCCGGCACCGATGCGATGCTGGATTTTGCGGCCCTGCATCAGGGGCTCAAACCCGATCCGACCGGCGCGCGCGGGGTGTTCTACAAGGCGCCGAAACCCGATCAGGACCGCCGCATCGACCTGCCCGCGATCGGCCCGCAGACGGTGGCGCGCGCCGCCGCCGCAGGGCTTGCCGGGATCGTCTGGCAGGCGGGGGGCGTGCTGTTGCTGGACCGCGCCGCCACGCAGGCCGCCGCCGAAGCCGCGGGCCTGTTTCTGTGGGCGCGCGAGCCATGAAGCTGTTCGTGATCGCGGGCGAGGCCTCGGGCGACAAGCTGGGCGCGGCGCTGATGGCGGGGCTGAAAAGCCTGGTGCCCGGGGTCGCGTTTCATGGGGTTGGCGGGCCGCTGATGGCGGCCGAGGGGCTGACCAGCCGCTTCCCGATGGAGGAGCTGTCGGTGATGGGGCTGGCCGAGGTTCTGCCGAAATACCGCCAGCTGAAGCGCCGCATTGCCGAAACCGCCGCCGCCGTCACCGAACTGGCGCCCGATGCGCTGATCACCATCGACAGCCCGGATTTTTGCCTGCGGGTAGCGCGTGCGGCGCGCGCGGCGCGCCCCGATCTGCGCACGATCCATTACGTCGCGCCCTCGGTCTGGGCCTGGCGGCCCGGTCGTGCGGCCAAGATGGCGCAGGTGATCGACCATGTGCTCGCGCTCTTGCCGTTCGAGCCGCCCTATATGCAGGCGGCGGGGATGAGCTGCGATTTCGTCGGCCACCCGGTCGTGGCCGAACCCCATGCCGGCGCGGCCGAGGCGGCGGCGTTCCGCGAAACCTACATGATCGGCCCCGATCAGCCGCTGGTGTTGTGCCTGCCCGGGTCGCGCCGGGGCGAGGTGAAACGGCTGGGCCCGCGTTTCGACGAGGCGCTGATGCGCCTGCGCGACCGCGAGCCGGGGCTGCGCGTGGTGCTGCCCACGGTGCAGGGCGTGGCACCGATGGTGCGCGAGATGTCGGCCCGCTGGCCGGTCGCGCCGATCGTGGTCGAGGATCTGGCCGACAAGCGCGCGGCCTTTGCCGCCGCCGATCTGGCGCTGGCGGCCAGCGGCACGGTCAGCCTGGAACTGGCGGCCAGCCGCACGCCGATGGTGATTGCCTATGACGCGGCCTTCGTGACCTGGCACCTGATTTCGCGGATGCTGCGGGTCGATACCGTGACGCTGGTCAATCTGGTGTCCGAGCGCCGCGCGATCCCGGAATTTCTGGGCCCGAACTGCCGCCCCGGGCCGATTGCTGCGGCGCTCTCGGCGCTGTTGGAAAACGACGCGCTGCGCGCGGCGCAGTTCGAGGCGATGGAGCTGACGATGCAGCGCCTGGGAGAGGGCGGCGAAGACCCGGGCCTGCGCGCCGCACGCTCGGTTCTGGGCGCCTTGGGGCGTTAAAGCGCGGCCAGCGTGACGCCCGCCCCCAGCAAGGCGGCGCGCAGCGCGCGCGCCATCGCCAGCGCCTCTGGCGTGTCGCCATGCAGGCACACCGTGTCGATCCGCGCCGGGATGCGGTGGCCGGAGCCCGCGATGATCGCGCCTGCGCGCAGCATCTCCAATATCCGCGCGGCGGCCGCGTGCGGGTCGTGCAGCACCGCCCCGGGTAGTGCGCGGTCGACCAGCGTTGCGTCGTCGTTATAGGCGCGGTCGGCGAAGATCTCGCCCGCCCAAGCCCCGCCGATCTCGTGCGCCGCCTGTTCCTGCGCGGTCGCCGCCAGCACCATCAGCACCAGATCGGGCACCACCGCCCGCGCCGCACGATAGCATGCGCGCGCCAGATCGGCATCTTCCGAGGCCATGTTCGCCAGCGCCCCGTGCAGTTTGAAATGACGCAGCCGCAGGCCTTGCGCCCGCGCCACCGCCTGCGCGGCGCCGGTCTGATAGGCGATCAGCGCAGTCAGATCGTCGGCGCCCAGATGCTGCCGGGTGCGGCCGAAATTGGCGCGGTCGTCAAAACCCGGATGCGCGCCGATGCCCACGCCCGCGCGCGCCGCAGCGGCCATCGTCTGCGCCATCAGCACCGGCCCGCCCGCATGCAGCCCGCAACAGATATTGGCCGAGGTGATGACCTGCATCAGCGCCGCGTCATCGCCGCAGCCCTCGCCCAGATCGGCATTCAGATCGAGTTTCACGGGCTGTCCTCCTCGTGTTCGTCGCCGCGCACCGCGCCGCTGATCAGCTGATAGCCCAGCAGATCGGGGATGTCATGCGGGCTGCGGATCAGCGGTTGGGCCTGCGCGCGCAGCGGCGCGATCCAGCGGCTTTCGGGGGGCGAGGCCGTCTCGGCCACCTCCAGCGTGACGGGGGCGAAGCGCAAGACGGTGCCCGGCGCGGCCTGTGCCACGATGCCCAGATCGGCGGGGATCACCGTGCCGATCCGGGGATAGCCGCCGACCGTCTGGCATTCGCACAGCAACACCATCGGCACCCCGGCGCCGGTCATCTGAATGTCGCCGGGCACGATCAGATCGGACACAAGGTTCGGCGGAGCATCGGCGGCAAAGGGCGCGTCGGGGGGCGGCAGCGCCAGTCCCTGACGGTTGCCGCGCCCGGCGGTGAAGGGCGTGGCGAAGAACCGCGCGCGAGTGTCGGGGGGGAACAGCGCGGTCTGCGGCCCTGCGATCACCCGCACCGTGCCACCCTGAAACCGCGCGGGCGCGGGCAGGGCCAGCGGCGGCGCGCCCGGGGTGGTATCCGGGCCGAGCGGCAGGCAGTCGCCGGCGGCCAGACGCGCACCGATCCCGGCGGCCAGATGGGCCGAGCGCGCGCCCAGAATTTCCGGCGTGGCGATCCCGCCCGCAAAGCTCAGGTAGCCATAGCTGCCCGCCTCGACGGCGCCGATGTCCAGAACGGCCCCGGACGGCAGCAGATGCGCGGCATGCCAGCGCAGCGGCGCGCCATCGAGCGTCGCGCGCATCGGTGCGCCGGTCAGGGCGATGCGCGTGGGCGCGCCGACCCGGAACCGCCCGCCGTATCCCGCCAGCTCCAGACAGGCCAGCGGCGCGGGCTGCCCCAGCAGGGCCGCGGCCTCGAAAAGCGCCCGGCGATCGGCCGCGCCCCCTGTCGACAGGCCCGTCGCCAGATGCCCGGGGCGGCCCAGATCCTGCACGCTGACGCCGGGGCCCGTGGCCAGCAGATCCAGCACCGGCGTCATGGCGCAGACTCCAGCCGGGCGCCGCCCATCGGATCGCCCGCGCGCAACAGCGCCTCCATCTCGGCCCCGGGGACCGGCACGAAGCGCAACGCATCGCCCGCAGCCAGCGGCAGCGGCACCGCGCCCTGCGGCTGAAACGGGCGAAACGCGGTTTGCGCCAGCCAGCGCCAGCCGGTGGGCGAGGCATTGGCGAACAGCACAAGTTGCCGGATCGCGGTAACGATGGCGCCGGCCGGAACCTGCGGGGTCAGGGCGGTCTGGCGTGGCAGATCCCAGGCGTCGGGCAGCAGCCCCAGATAGGGCTGGCCGGGCGCGAAGCCGATGGCCAGCACCTGCAGCGGCGTGGCGCAGATCTCGTCGCGCAGCGCGGCTTCGGGGCGGCCCAGTATCCGGGCCAGTTCGGCAAGTTGCGGGCCGTGTGCGCCCCCGAACGCCGCCGGGATCTGCCACAGGCGCTGCGGGGCGCGGGCCTGCGGCGGGGCGGGCCGCGCCAGCCGGTTGCGCAGGGCGGCCAGGATCGCGGCGCGGCTGGTGGTGCCCCGGTCGAACCGTACCGCGACGGATACCAGCGCCGAGGCGACCTCGGTCTGGCCGGGCAGGGGATCGGCGGTCAGACCCGCAGCCAGATCCAGCGCGGCGCGGTTCGCGGCGGGTCCGAAGCGCTGCGCAAAGCGCACCAGCACCCCGTCAAGCCCAAGCGGGCACAGCTCGGGCGCTTCGGGGGGCGGCGGGGCAGGAAGGTCGGGCGGGCTCATGGCGCCATCAAAGCCGCAAACGGCGCCCGCTTCAACCGGCGGCGTCCAGCGGCACGACATCCACCGCCTGCTGGCTTTGGTGCCCGCCAGAGGAGCGCAGCACCCCGCGCACCGGCGCCACGTCGGAATAATCGCGCCCCACGGCCACGGTGATGTAATCGACGCCTGCGGGCTGATCGTTGGTCGGATCGAATTCGATCCAGCCGTTTTCCGGCCCGACCCAGGCGCGCACCCAGGCATGCATGGCATCGGCACCTTCCAGCCGGGGCTGGCCCGGCGGCGGGAAGGTGCGCAGGAAGCCCGACACATAGCCCGCCGGAATGCCCAGCCCGCGCAGCCCGGCGATCATCACATGGGTGAAATCCTGACACACGCCATGGCGCGCGGCAAAGGCCTCATGCGGGGTGGTGTCGACGGTGGTCGCCTCGGGGTCGAAGCGCATTTCGGTATAAAGCGCGTGCCCCAGCGCCAGCACCGCCTGCAAGGCGGTCATCGCGGGGGTGACCTGTGCGCGGGCGAAGGCGGTGATTTCGGGGTCGGGCATGATCCGCGGCGAGGCGCCCAGAAAATGATGCGGGGCCTCGGGCCCGAGCGAATGGACATCGGTCACATCGGCGCGCAGCTGTGCCAGCCCGGGCGACAGGTCCAGCAGCCGCGGCCGCGGGTGCCGCTCGACCCGGGCGCGCAGGGTCAGCGACACCGCCTCGATCGGCGCATGCCAGGCGACCGAGGTCGTGGGATTGCCAAAGAAATCCTGATAATCGCGCCGCTCGTCAGAGCGTGGGTCGGCATCCAGCAACCGCGCACTGACCCGCTGCACGCCCGGAATATCCAGCGGCATCAGCCGCAAAAGGTTGCGGGTATGATCCGAGGGGGCGGCATAGGTGTAGTCGATGGCCAGCTTGATGTCGTAGAGCATCTTCCCCCCTAGCGCAGATAGGCCGCGGCCAGCAGATCCGAAATCGCGGAAATCTGGGCGCGAATTTCGATCAGCCGTTCGGTGGTGATGTCCGACGGATCGGCGATGGACAGCGCGCTTTCCAGCGGCACCAGCGCCCGCGACAGCGCCGCCAGCCGCCCGTTGTCAAGCGCATTGGGCAGTGCGCCCGCCAGCCGCCGCAGCGACTGCACCTGGAACAGGATCGCGCGCGGGTTGTCGGCATCCAGCGCAAGCAGGTCGATGACCGTATCGCGCGAGGTTTCCACCCGGTAGCGGCGCTGGTGGGTGATGACGCTGTCGGCCACCTCGACCGCCAGATCCAGCGATCCGGTGGGCGCCTGCGGGTCGGCAAAGGTCGCCAGCAGTGCGGCCAGCGCATCGGCCCGCTCCAGCGCGCGTCCGAAGCTCAGGAAACGCCAGCCGGAAAACCGATACATGTTTTCATGCACGAGGCCGGAGAAGCCGGTGATCTTGCGCACCAGAACCGACATTGCCCGCGCGGTATCGTCGCCCGGCCGGGCGGTGCGGGTCATTGCGCGCGCGGTGCGTGCCAGATCGCCCAAGGCCGCCCAGCCATCGGTCGAGAACCGGTCGCGCACCTTGCCCGCACAGCTGCGCGCGGCCTCGATGCGTTCCAGCAGGGCGTCGGGCACCGGCTGATCCAGATCGTAGCCATAGCCTTGCAGAAAACCAGTCAGGCTGCGCAGGCGCGGATCGTTGGGGTTGTCGGTGGCGGCCAGTCGCAGGTGATAGGCGCGGATCAGGCGGATCGCATCTTCGGTGCGCTCGACATAGCGGCCCAGCCAGAACAGGTTGTCGGCGGCGCGTGCGGGCAGGGTGCCGGGGCTGGCGCGGCGGAAATCGCCGCGATCCGCGGGGGCCAGGGTTTCCTGCGGGACCGGGCGATCCGAGACGATCCACACATCCGCGACCGAACCGCCGCGCTGCATCGCCAGCGCCGTTGCATCGCCGCCACGGCCGATCCGTGCATAACCGCCCTTCATGAAGGTCCAGCCCTGCGGCGTGCGCGCGGCAAAGACCCGCACCGTCATCGGGCGCGGCAGAACGCGCCCCTCGCTCAGCTCGGCCTCGGGGTCCAGCACCCAGGCGGGGGTGGTGGACAGGGTCACCGCCTCTTGCCCGACCAGTTGCGGGCCTTCGGCCTGCAGCCAGTCGGCGATGCTGTCGCGGGCCGTGCCCCGGAACGTGCCGCCCAAGGCCGTGGTCGCCCCCAGATCGAAGGGCAGGTCGCAGGCATAGGCCGAACCGATCATCATGCGTGCGGCATTGTCCTGCACATAGGCGCGTTCGGTCTGCCCGCCGCACCACCAGGTCGCGATATTGGGCAGCGTCAGCTTCCGCCCGGTCAGAATCTGCGCGATCTTGGGCAGGAAGGCCAGCATCGCGCGGGTTTCCAGAATCCCGGACCCGAGCGCGTTCACCAGGCTCAGGTTGCCCTGCCGCACCGCCTCCATCAGGCCGGGGGTGCCGATCTGGCTGTTCGATTCCAGTTCCAGCGGGTCGGCGAAGGCCGCGTCGATCCGGCGCCACAAGACGCCCAGCGGTTGCGGCCCCTCGATCGTGCGCACCATCGCCTGTCCGTTCTCGACCAGCAGATCCTCGCCTTCCAGCAGCATCATGCCCAGATAGCGCGCGATATAGGTGTGTTCGTAATAGGTGTCGTTCGACGGGCCGGGCGTCAGGATTCCCGCCATCCGGTCGTGCCCGCCCGTGCCCTGCGCCAGCCCCTCCATCGCGGTGCGGAAGGCGCCGAAAAACCCCGCCAGCCGGTGGATATGCGCGCGCGGAAACCGTTCGGGGAAGATCCGCCCCGTGGCCATCCGGTTTTCCAGTGCGAAGCCCGCCCCCGAAGGCGCCTGGGTACGGTCGCCCAGCACCAGCCACGAGCCATCGGGCGACCGCCCGATCTCGAAGGCCAGAAAATGCAGGTAATGCCCGTCGCGCGGCGGCACGCCCACCATCGGGCGCAGCCACTGGCGCGAGCCCGCCACCAGTTCGGCCGGCAGATGGCCGTCGCTGACCAGCCGGCCGGGGCCATACAGATCGGCCATCACCGCCTCGAGCAGATCGGCGCGTTGCGCCAGACCGGCGCAGATCTGGTCCCATTCGCTTTCATGCAGGATGACGGGAATATGGCTGAGCGGCCATTCGCGTTCCTGCAACGGGTCGTTGGTGTATTGACGGTAAAACACCCCGGCATCGCGCAGATACTGGTTGCCGCGCTCGAACCGCGCGGCGATTTCCTGCGGATTGAGCCGTGCGAAACGGGCGACAAAGCGTTGCCAGACCGGGCGCATCTGGCCGTGCGCATCGAACAATTCGTCCGAGACACCGGGTGTTACCCGGTAATCGGCGAAAAGATCCGCTCCATCTAGGGGCTGCGCTGCCTTGGCCATGGTGTTCCTGTCATTTCTTTCAAAGCAGACCTATCGGACGGCGCAGGTCAAGCGTCAACGGGAATTCAGGATGCGGCATTTCGGTTGCGGGCGTGTAAACACCCGGGCTGTGGCCGATGCCTTCGAACCGCGCCAGGCGGCGGGCCTCGGCCTCGTTGCCGTTGACGGGGAAGGTGTCGTAGTTGCGCCCGCCCGGGTGGGCGACGTGATAGACGCAGCCCGCCAGCGCCCGACCCGTCCAGTCGTCATAGATGTCGAAGGTCAGGGGCGCATTGATCGGCAGCACCGGATGCAGCGCCTCGGGCGGTTGCCAGGCCTTGAAGCGCACCCCCGCGACCGACACGCCGCTGGTCTGCGTGCGCGCCAGCGGCACGGGGCGGCGGTTGCACATGATGCGGTAGCGGTCCTGATGCAGTGTCGTCATCTTGACCTGCAGCCGTTCGACCGAACTGTCGGTGTAGCGCACCGTGCCACCGATCGCCCCGGTTTCGCCCAGCACATGCCAGGGTTCCAGCGCCTGCCGGATTTCCAGATGCACACCTTCGGCCTCGATCTGGCCGCAGAAGGGGAAGCGGAATTCGGCCTGCGCCTCGAACCAGACCGGATCGAGGTCAAACCCGTGGCTGCGCAGATCGGCCAGCAGCGACAAAAGGTCTTCCCACAGGAAATGCGGCAGCATGAAACGGTCGTGCAGCACCGTGCCCCAACGCACCGGACGGCCGGTAACCGGCGCCTTCCAGCAGCGCGCGATGATCGCGCGCAACAGAAGTTGCTGGGCCAGCGACATGCGCGGATGTGGCGGCATCTCGAAGCCGCGGAATTCGACCAGCCCCAGACGCCCGGTCGGTCCGTCGGGGGAATAAAGCTTGTCGATGCAGATTTCCGCGCGGTGGGTGTTGCCGGTGACATCGGTCAGCATGTTGCGCAGCAGCCGGTCGACCAGCCAGGCCGGCGGCAGGTTGCCCCCCGCGACCGGATCGCCGATCTGGCTCAGCGCGATTTCCAGCTCGTAAAGCGTATCGTGGCGCGCCTCGTCGATCCGGGGCGCCTGGCTCGTCGGGCCGATGAACAGCCCGCTGAACAGATAGCTGAGGCTGGGGTGACGCTGCCAGATCAGGATCAGAGATTTCAGCAGATCGGGGCGGCGCAGGAACGGGCTGTCATTGGGCGTGGCGCCGCCCACGACGACATGGTTGCCGCCACCGGTGCCGGTGTGGCGCCCGTCGATCATGAACTTGTCTGCGCCAAGGCGCGAATTGCGTGCCTCTTCATAGATCGCCTCGGTGGTGGCGACGCAATCCTCCCAGCTGTGGGCGGGGTGGATGTTCACCTCGATCACGCCCGGATCGGGGGCCACGCGGATCACGTTCAGACGCGGGTCATGCGGCGGCGAATAGCCCTCGATATGGATCGGCAGGTTCAGTTCGGCCGCGGTCACCTCGGCGGCGGCCAGAAGCTCAAGGTAATCTTCCAGCGTTTCGCAGGGGGGCATGAACAGGTTCAGGCGCCCGTCGCGCGGCTCGATCGCGATCGCGGTGCGCACGGTGCCGCTGGTCGGGTCCACGCCCTGCTGGTTGATGGCCTGACGTTCGGCCTCGTCCTCGGTGCGCGTCACCTGCTGCGCGTGCCCGGCCGAGACCGCGGGCAGGATCGCCTTGCGTTCGGCGGCCTCTTGCGCGTCGCGGGCGGCCTCTTCGGCGGCGATGCGGTCGATTTCGTCCTGCACCTTCTTACGGCGCTGCAGGATTTCGGCGTGAAAATCGGGCAGCGGGCCGACCGGCACGGTCGGGTCGGCGGGATAGGTATAGGGATAGGACGCCGGCGGGATATAAGGCAGCGCGCCCAGCGGCAGGCGGAAGCCCACCGGGCTGTCGCCGGGCACCAGGAACAGATGCCCGCGCCGGGGCTTCCAGATTTCGGACCGCCAGCGGGTGCCGCCCGCGCGCGCCTGCCAGCGCTGAATCGGCAGAACGAAGCCGGACGGCTCGGTCAGGCCGCGGTCGAAGACGCGGGCATAGCGGGCGCGATCCTCGGGGTTTTTCAGTTTGGAGTTTTCGGGTGTCACGTTGGACGGCAGCTGCGCCTCTTTCAAGATCCATTCGGCGGGGTCTTCATATGCAGGCTGGGCAAAGTCCCCAGCCAGCCCCAGATGGGTGGCAAAGCTGCGAAGGAACTTGCCCGCCTCGGGGGCGCCCACGGGGCGCGGGTCGTTTTCGCGCGCCACCAGATCGGGGTTTTTCCAGACCGGCTGGCCATCGCGGCGCCAATAGAGCGAGAAGGTCCAGCGCGGCAGGCTTTCGCCCGGATACCATTTGCCCTGCCCGTAATGCAGAAAACCGCCCGGCGCGAAGCGGGTGCGCAGCCGGCGGATCAGCGTATCGGCCAGCGCGCGTTTTTGCGGGCCCACGGCGGCGGTGTTCCACTCGGCGCTTTCGAAATCGTCGATGCTGACGAAGGTCGGCTCGCCGCCCATGGTCAGGCGCACATCGCCGGCGGCAAGGCTTTCATCGACCTTGCGGCCCAGGGCATTCAGCCGGTCCCAGGCCTCGTCCGAAAACGGCTTGGTGATCCGGGGATGTTCGGCCACGCGCTTGACCTGCATGTCGAATTCGAAGGTCACCTCGGGCGTGCCCGCCGCGGCATAGCCGCCCGCGATCGGCGCGGCATTGCGGTAATGCGGCGTCGCGGCCAGCGGAATATGGCTTTCGCCGGTCAGCAGCCCCGAGGTCGGGTCAAGCCCGATCCAGCCCGCACCGGGCAGGAAGACCTCGCACCAGGCATGCAGATCGGTGAAGTCGTGATCGGTGCCGGACGGACCGTCCAATGATTTCAGATCGGGCTCCAGCTGGATCAGATAGCCCGAGACGAACCGCGCGGCAAAACCAAGGTGGCGCAGCACCTGCACCAGCAGCCAGCTGGAATCCCGGCACGAGCCGAACTTCTTTTCCAGCGTCTCGTCGGGGGTCTGCACGCCCGGCTCCATGCGGATCGTGTAATTGATTTCCCGGGCGATCCGCGCGTTCAGCCCGACCAGAAAATCCACCGTCCGCGTTTCGGTGAAATCAATCGAGCCGATGAATTGCGCCAGAAGCGGGCCCTCGGGTTCGGGCGTGCGATAGATCACCAGATCGTCCCGCATCTCTTCGGGGTAATCGAAGGGCCAGTGTTCGGCCAGTTCCTCGACGAAGAAGTCGAACGGGTTGTAGACGGTCATATCCGCAACCAGATCGACCTCGATCTTGAACTCGCGCACCGGCTCGGGAAAGACGAAGCGCGCCAGCCAGTTACCGTAGGGATCTTGCTGGTGGTTCACGAAATGCCCACCGGGGCTGACCTTGAGCGAATGCGAAATCACCCGGGTGCGTGAATGCGGGGCCGGGCGCAGACGGATGATCTGCGGGCCCAGCGTGACGGGCCGGTCGTAGGTGTAATGCGTGAGGTGATGGATGGATGCGTAGATCGCCATGCGCGCGGGCCTTCCTGATGCTTTGCCTCAAGCTTAGGCGGCGGCACCGGAGGCTTCATCCGCAAAGAGACATGGCGCAGGTGGAAAGGGTAGATTTTCGGGCGGATGCCTGAATTTTGGGCGACGGCGAGCATGCGGTGCTGCGGCCCCTGCAGTGACCTGCGCATTCGGGCGGCGTTGGCCTGCCTGCCCGATACCGTTTGTTGGAGGCTTCGTGAACGGGATGGCTTCGGGGCTTCTCGGCGTCGGGGCTTATTCATCACAAAAGAAAAAATCTAAGTATTGATTTGCGTGGGTCATTGCCCACTTCATATCGAAGTGATCTAGCAAAAGGAAAAAAATGGAAGGGTTCTATGCCGTATATTACACGGGCGTTTCCGGGTTCGGTCATGCCGTTCTCGTAATCGAAGACGGCGTCGTAACGGGGGCCGACGCTACGGGCGGCGTTTACGATGGGACATTTTCGATTGGCGCAGAAGGCACGATTTCCATCGAAGTCACGTTGACCGTTCCCGCGGGTACAACTCTTGTCACGGGCCAAACGCTGCCGTCGCCATGCAGTCAGACAATTAAAGCCGAACTGCCAGCGAACTTTGCTGGCGGTCAGCCCGTGCCCATGCAGACTCCGCTTGGTCCGGTAAATGCGATCTTCAAGAAGCTGCGAGGTATGTAATGAGCGAGGGTATTGACTGGTTCGCTATCGTCACGGCTGCCGCTGCTGTCATCGGCCCGGTCATTGCCGTGTGGATCACCCGCCTGTCGGATGATCGAAAGGAAGTCCAAGGGCGGCGTATGGATATTTTTCGAACGCTAATGCGAACCCGGAAGATGCCCGTTCATTTCGATCATGTGGGCGCTCTGAACCTAATTGAAATTGAGTTCGCGGAGGATGAATCGGTCATCCGGGCATGGAAAGAGTATCTTCGCAATCTAAGCGAACCATTCCCTGCGAACGCCAAAGAAGCGACACAGTCGAACTTCCTCAAGAAGCGTGAAACCATGCTGACGAAGCTGATTTCGGAAATCGCGAAAGTGTTGAAGTTTGAAGTCGAACAAATGGACATTTTCGAAGGCAACTACATCCCGCAGGGATGGCACGATGACGACTGGGAACAGAAGCTGGCCCGAAAAGGGTTGATCGACATTTTAAGCGGCAGGCGTCCTATTGTCATTCAACCTTACGCGCCATCGCAGGGGACCGGCCCCTATCCGCCGCCCCCGCAGATCGAGAAGCCAAGTGACGAAGGCTAAGTGTTTACGTTCCCGCGATCATATGAGCCTGAAACCCTTGTGGGCACCCTAGGCTCCAGACCCATTGATTTCAGGCTTTTGACGTGATTCAGGCTCCCCAAGGAGACCTGATCGATGAGCAATCTTTACTGGCTGACCGACACCCAGATGGAGCGTCTGAAGCCGTTTTTCCCAAAGAGCCATGGCAAGCCTCGCGTCGATGATCGTCGCGTCCTCAGCGGCATAATCTTCATCAATCGCAATGGGTTGCGGTGGTGTGACGCGCCGAAAGAATACAGCCCTGCGAAGACCCTCTATAACCGTTGGAAGCGCTGGAGCGACAACGGCGTCTTCGCCCGGATCATGATGGGCCTAGCGGCCGAGAGCGCCGAACACAAGACGATCATGATCGATGCAACCTACCTCAAGGCACACCGCACTGCGTCGAGCCTGGGCGTGAAAAAGGGGGGCGCGAACGTCAGATCGGGCGGACGAAGGGCGGCATGAACACTAAGCTGCACGCCGTTGCGGATGCCAAGGGGCGACCGATCGGATTCTTCATGTCGGCCGGTCAAGTGAGCGATTACACCGGCGCGGCGGCTCTGCTGGGTAGCCTTCCGAAGGCGGGATGGCTTCTGGGCGACAGGGGCTATGACGCTGATTGGTTCAGAGAAGCGTTGAAAGACAAGGGGATAAAGGTTTGCATCCCTGGCCGGAAATCCCGCAAGAAGGCGGTGAAATACGACAAGCGGCGCTACAAACGGCGCAACCGCATCGAGATCATGTTCGGCCGCCTCAAGGACTGGCGGCGCGTCGCCACCCGTTATGACCGCTGCCCGGAAACTTTCTTCTCAGCGATCATGCTCGCCGCAACCGTCTTGTTCTGGTTGTGATCAAGAACGAGTCCTGACTCTAAATCTACCGCGCGAAAACTGTCACTAGATCGGCAGTAGAAATCTCTTTTCGGGAAATTGCTAAATGATTTCAGGGGTAAATGGCGGAGAGACAGGGACAATCCACCATATTTCTAAGTCATTGACTTAGCTGGACATACAAGAGTGAGGTTTGCTTGTGTGTCTCACTATGCGTCGCAGTATGGCCCGGAAAGTGTCATGCTGTCAAATGGGCAATCAGTTTGATCTTTCGGTCCTGTAAAGAATAGCGTTGGGCCAATATGTGGGCAGGTGCTGTATGTGAACCCTGTTAGAGTAACTGGGAAAAGGTTGATGTTTCGACCTTAAGGCGAACGTTGTTTCTCAAGCAGGGTTCCTTCCAGATTGATAATCTGGCCAAGACAGATACCGGAAAGCCTCTGTCTATATGTCTGGAAGTCGATTTAGTGAATGAAAACAGATATATAGATGAAGTTCGAACTTGGAATAACCCGCCAAGACAGATACCGTTAGCCCCTTTGTCTATGACCTGCCCCCCGCGGGATCCCTCAACGTAGTGTAGAGTCTGCGCCAACTCTGAAGGAGCAGACGAATGCGAAAAAGCCGTTTCACCGAGGCGCAGATTATCGGGATGATCAAGGAGCAGG